>JBBSHP010000444.1:0-4918 GCA_038232555.1 Bryobacterales bacterium | reverse complement strand
GATAGCTGGATCGCTGATGACGGCTTAGACGCCAGTTTAGACACGTACGCTTCCACGTCAATGCTGAAGGTCTCGTCACTGAATACCCGGTTTATCAATCCGATTTGGAACGCCGTTGGAGAGGAGATCAAATCGCCCATGGCGATGAGTTCGAAGGCCTGTTTCTCGGAGACGGAGCGGCGTAAAATGCCCATGACCATGGCAGGAACGAATCCGATGTTTACCTCCGGGTAACCGAACTGGGCCGATTCGCTCGCGACGATCAGGTCAGCGGCGGTGGCCAGCCCGCAGCCTCCCGCCAGTGCCCGTCCTTGCACGGCCGCCACAATCGGACAGCGATGATGGCGCATTTGAAGAAACAGGTCGGCCATGACGCGCGCATCAGCCATGTTGTCGAGCAGGTCTGCCTGACTCGCTTGTTGGAGTCCCGCCAGGTCCGCTCCTGAACAGAAATCCTGGCCCGCACCGGACAGCAGCAGCACGCGGACGCTGGGATCCCCTGAGCTTGAGCGAAGGGCTTCCGCGACCTCATCGAGCAACTCGCGATCCAACGCGTTACGCTTCTCGGGCCGGTTGAGCGTGATGCGGGCTATGCCGTTCTCAGCCTGGTAAAGGATCTTGCGATAAGAGCTCATCGGGCACATCGACCTCCATACGCAATAGGGCGGCGCTGTAGGTTTTGCCTTGCGCGTCGGCTTTTAGCGAAAGTGTGCCGCCCCCGTCCAGGCTCTCGTGCAGCAGGAAGTTGAGCGCGCCCAAGTTGGGCAGTTCAAACCGGTCCACTTTA
The DNA here is from genome assembly GCA_038232555.1 of Bryobacterales bacterium. Lineage (GTDB taxonomy): Bacteria > Acidobacteriota > Terriglobia > Bryobacterales > Bryobacteraceae > JBBSHP01. Next base: position 4,131 of record JBBSHP010000444.1, on the reverse strand, counting down.
CCGAGACAAATCCCGGTGAAATGTTTTTGGACGCGTTCCGCCGTGACTTGCTCCACCAGGATGGGGTACAGCTCCGGTTTGAAGACGGCCAGCCCCACGTTAGCGGTGTCGCCCTTATCGCCGGATCGGGCATGGGCGATCCGGACCAACTGCACGCGCGCCATCGGTCAGCTCTGCTCCACGGAGATTTGCGGAGTGACGCACGACTTAGGGATCAAGGCGGGCCAGTAGGCGACAATCTCTTCCACTTTGGGGCGGCCACTTCCCAAGCCCGTCACCACAGGTGGTCCGTTCAAGGCCAGAGGCGCGATCTCTTTGGTGAAGCGGTCCACCGCCGAGCGGTCATTGCTCCTCACTCCGAAGCGAAGTCCAACCTCCGCGATGCCGGGCGGCGGCTCGCCTGCCAGAGGTCCATGGCAAGCGTTGACGCCCAGGAACTCCGCTCGTACCGCGTCGAACTTGAGACCTAAACGATCGAGGCGTCTTCGCAAGATCTCAGCGGCAGCCTTGGCCTTGGGGTAGGCGTCCGGCCACGCATAGGCAAGCATTCCGACGGCTTTGAAACCCGCTGAATAACTGATCGACACCTTGTACATATTGGTGGCGGGCCGGCCCTGGATGCCGTGAAAACGTACGCGGTCGGGGCCATCCTGCTCCAGATGAATGGTGGTGAAATCAGCGACACAGTCCGGGGTAATGTATTCGCGCGGGTCGCCCATTTCGTAAAGCAACTGTTCTTTGACGGAAGCCACGGTGACCCGGCCTCCCGTGCCCTGGTGCTTGGTGACTACGAAGTCACCGTCGGGCGACGCTTCCACAATCGGATAGCCGATATCTGCGAGGTCTGGGATGGTGCTCCAATCGACCTGGCAGTTTCCGCCAGTACATTGGGCTCCGCATTCCACGGTGTGCCCGGCAATGGTTCCCGACGCCAGTTTGTTCCAGTCGTCCAGCGCCCAACCGAATTCATGGATCATGGGACCCAGCACAAGGCCTGTATCGGTACACCGCCCTGTGATGACGAACTGGGCACCCATGCCGAGTGCCTCTGCGATGGGGGCAGCTCCAAAATAAACGTTCGCGCTTTGGACACGATCCCGAACCGAGGACAGAGGCTCACCGGTGTCCATATTTCTGAGTTGGACTCCGCTGTCGATCAGGGCATCCAGCCGGCCCGAGATATCGTCACCAGCGACGACGGCAATCTTCACGCCCGAGCGGCCGAGCGCTTGGGCGACCGCTGCGCGACAGGAGTCCGGATTCACGCCACCGGCATTCGCGACAACTTTGATGTTGCGCCCCAGGATGTCCTGTCCGCCGCGCGCGACCATGTCCACGAAATCGCGGGCGTAGCCGGATTTGGCATCGCGCGAGCGCTGTTTCTGCAAAATCGACATGGTGACTTCCGCGAGATAATCGAGAGTCAGATAATCGATGGGGCCGCGCCGGATTTGTTCGAGCGGCGCTTCGAGCGAATCCCCCCAGAAGCCTTGGCCGTTGGCGATGCGCACCATGCGGGGTTAGATCTTCTCTTCCTTTGCGATGATCTCTTTCATGATTTCGGAGGTGCCGGCTCCGATGGTGTTCAGGCGAACGTCGCGCCATGCGCGTCCGATCGGGTACTCAGTGGTGTATCCGAATCCGCCGAAGAGCTGCATGCAATCGTAGGTTACGCGCTGCGAGAGTTCTGAAGTGAACAGCTTCGCCATACTGATCTCTTTGACGCAGCGCTGGCCACGATTCAGGAGATCCACGGCGCGATAGCAAAGCCACTTGGCGGCTTCCAGGCTGGTGAGGTGTTCCGCGAATTTGTGGCGCCACACCTGGTAATTGCGGATAGAATTGCCGAAGGCAGTCCGTCCAGCGCCATAGTCTAGCGCCTGGCGGAGCGACCGTTCCATCCCGGCCAGTGCGAGGATGGCCGCTGCCAACCGCTCGCCCTGGAAGTTGTGCATGATGTAGTAAAAGCCCCGGTTCCATTCCCCGAGGACATTGCTCAAAGGCACGCGGCACTCATCCAGGAAGAGCTCCGCCGTATCGGATGCCATGTTCCCGATTTTGCTCAGCTTCTTGCCGACTGAGAAACCCTGGGTGGCGGTGGGAAACAGCACCAGGGAGATGCCCTTGTGACGATCGGGCGAGGTACGCACCGCGAGAATGATCATGTCCGCGCGGGTGCCGTTTGTGATCCAAAGCTTCTGGCCCGAAATAACGAGATCGCCCCCATCCAAGCGAGCCTGCGTCGTGAGAGCCGCAACGTCGGAGCCGCCACCGGGTTCGCTGATGCCAAGCGCCAGTACCGTGTCGCCGGCAACAGCGGGCGCGAGAAACTCCTGCTTCTGGGCTGTGGTTCCGAGTTCGGAAAGCACCGGGATGGTGATCTCGGACTGGACCATCAGAGCCATATTGACGGCGCCGCTATCGGAGTGCGCCATGGATTCCAGGTAGGCCGTGGTGGCCCACCAATCCTGACCGCTGCCGCCGAATTCGGGATCGATTCGAATTCCGAACAGGCCGAGATCAGCCGCATGCTTGAACAGCTCACGGGGGAAGATTCCGGCGAGGTCCCATTCTTCGGCGAAGGGGGCGATCTGTTCCCGGCAGAATCGCTGCACGGTTTGCCGGATCAGTTGGTGCTCTGCGGTGAAGTACGGGAATTCGGTTGCTTCAACCTCCGGGACTGCGACTAGGCTCATCGGTGATGATGAAAGATCGGCATCAGAAACGCGGCCTATTTCTCGGCTGCTTTGACTAATACGGCCGTCCCATAGCACAGGACTTCGGTAACGCCCTGCATCACTTCTGTCGCATCGTAACGCATTCCGACCACAGCGTTTGCGCCCAGTTGCGCCGCATGCTGGCACATGCGATCAAAGGCGTGGGCGCGGGTTTCTTCACACAGGTTAGTGAACAGCGTGATGTCGCCGCCGACTAATGTTTGCAGACTTGCGCCGATGGTGCCGAACACGGAGCGGGAGCGCACGATGATCCCACGAACGATTCCCAAATTGCGGATCACCTGGAATCCATCCAGGCTGAAGGCAGTGGTGACCATTCCGGGGTACAACGAGACGGGCGGCTGCGGCTGCTCCATGATGGTATTAACCCCGCAGACCGGCTAAAACGCCGCGCATGTAAGCGAAGCTCTTCTGCATGCCAGGCAGTGGATCGTCGCCGTGTACCTCATATTCCAGCATCACTCCGCCTTGATAATTCATTTGCTTGAGCTGCTTGAAGATGGCAACAATCGGCATCGCGCCGTCGCCCACGGCTACCTGACTATCTTTATTCTTGAGATCCGCCAGATCTTTCACATGCATATCCAGCAGCCGCGCACCAGCATCGTGGACCGACTGGACGACATCCACTCCCGTTCTAGCGGAGTGACCAATATCCATACAGAGGCCACAGCGCGGGTCGAGATTCTTGACCGCCTCCAGCACGCTCTGCGGGGTTGGGAAATGTTTGTCCTCCGGCCCGTGATTGTGGACCGCGATCTTGATGTTGAACTCCTTGACGTACTTCTCCAGCTTGGGAAGCGTCTCGTGCGTGGGAGCGCACACGATGAGAGGCATTCCAGCGGCTTTGGCGTACTCGAATTTGTGGCGGATATCGGCTTCATCGTCTTTAGCGAAGCTGATGTTGCCGCCGCCTAGGATGATGAGACCCGCCTTGTCAAACTCTTTGCGCGCTTTCGCGATTTCATCCGGTGTGCTATTCAGCGGGAGGTGAACATCCTTGATGTTGATGTAAGTGACGTTCAGCTTTTTGGTTCCCTCGATGGCGAGTTTACGGCTGAATTCGCGAAACGAATAGCTGGCAACGCCGAGTTTGAGATCTGAAGGTGGGGGGGCCGAGGCTGCTCGACCGGACTTTGCGAGGGTGAGGAGTCCGGCGGCTGCGCCGAAGAAGGTGCGCCGTGACGCTAGAGTTTGCATATTGAGATTATGCAACGGAATGGAGGGCGAATGGGCGGAAGAGTTGGCTGGCGGGTTACTGGTTCAACTCGTGGCAGGTGGTGCAGCCCACTTTTGCATGGGTAGTCTTATGGCAGGTGAGGCAGGCCTTCATGGTCATCGCCAGTACCGGTGTGACGACGTCCTGTGCCCAGATGTTGCCGTGACATTTCTG
>JBBSHP010000443.1:0-4918 GCA_038232555.1 Bryobacterales bacterium | reverse complement strand
AGGGGTGGGAATGATTACCGGCACTCAACTGATCAACAGGTTCGGCCGCAATCGATCGACGACACACACGGTGGTTGCGGGACTGCTCGGCATCGGCTTGGCGATCCTGGAGGTGGCCGCATTTTCTACAGTGGCGACCACAGTGGTAGGAATGCTGGCGGTGGGGTTCTGCGTAGCATTCATTATCGTTCCGGCGCAGACGCTTCTTCAGGAAGCGACACCTCAGGCGATGCTAGGCCGGGTGACCAGCAGCATGATGTCCATGCTTGCGCTGGCCCAAGTCCTGGCGATGCTAGTGGCGGGTCCGGTAGCGCAGCGGGTTGGTATTCGGGAACTGTATTTCGCGAGCGGGCTGTTGCTGCTTATGTTCGCGGGGGTGGGCTATGTCCGCTTGCGCCGTCCCACCAAGACGCTTCAGGATGCCGCTTTCAGTGGATAGACGAAGGCTGTCCGTGCTGATGCCCCTCTTCAATGAAGAGGAGTTTGTGGCGGCTTCAATAGGCAGGGTGTTAGCCGCACCCCTGCCGGATGCGCTGGATCTGGAAATCGTCGTGGTGGATGACGGATCGTCCGACGGCTCACTTGAAATCGTAGAACGATTGCAGGCCGAGAACCCCGGCATTCTACGGCTGATCCGGCACGCTAAGAATCGCGGGAAGGGAGCCGCGATCCGAACGGCGATCGAGAACGCGCAGGGCGAGTTCGCCGTGATTCAGGACGCCGACCTGGAGTACGATCCATCCGATTTTCCCAAACTGCTGGAGCCTCTTCTGGCCGGGCGGGCCGATGTTGTGTTCGGGTCCCGTTTTATGGTGGCGGGCGAGCGCCGGGTTTTATATTACTGGCATTCGCTGGCCAACAAGATTCTAACGACCTTGTGCAACATGGCGGCCGACGTGAACCTGACCGACGTGGAGACCTGCTATAAGGCCTTTCGCGTTTCGCTGGTGAAGAGTATCCCGCTCCGTTGTGACCGTTTTGGAATCGAGCCTGAACTCACGATCAAGCTGGCGCAACGGCAAGTAAGCATGTATGAGACCCCGATCAGTTACCACGGACGGACCTATGAAGAGGGTAAAAAGATCGGATTCAAGGATGCCATCCAGGCCGTTCTGGTCATCATTCGTTTCTGGCTCATCCGAGATATTTATCGCGAGTCGGGTCCTGAGATATTAGACATTCTTTCCAATACTCCGAACTTCAACAGGTGGATGGCGGACACGATTCGTCCGTACCTGGGAGCCCGGGTTCTGGAGATGGGTGCAGGCATTGGTAACCTGTCCCGGAACCTGGTTCGGGGGCGTGCGCGTTACATCGCATCGGATATCGATGGGGAGCATCTGGCGCGTTTGAAAATGCGGCTCCAGCACCGGCCGAACGTACAAATCTGTTACTGCGATCTCTCGTCGCCCGATAGCTTTGCCCAGATCCCAGGGAACATGGATGCGGTGGTCTGCCTGAATGTGCTGGAACACATTGAGGACGACATCGGAGGGCTGAACAATATCCAGTCAATTCTGGCGCCCGGCGGACGGGCCATTATTCTGGTTCCGGAAGGGCCATCATTATACGGAACTCTGGACGAGGTACTGGGACATTTCCGCCGTTACACCGAACAGGAACTGACCAAGAAAATGCAAGGCGCCGGATTCCGTCTGGAGAAGATGATTCGCTTTAACCGGGTGAGCCGGCCGGCGTGGTTTATAAACGGGCGCATCCTGAAGAAACGGACGTTCAGCCGGTTCCAACTGTATGTCTTTGACCACCTGGTCTGGTTGCTGCGCCGGCTGGATCGGCTGCTCCCGTGGAAGCCGAACTCGATCATCGCGATCGGGGTAAAAGAATAGCGCCTACATCATCGCCGTGGGCGGGGCGGGTTCATCCGGACTTCCGGCGCTGGCCATGGGCATACGCACCATGATGAAGGCCAGCAGTAACATAAAGGCCAAACCAAACAGGTAACTGGGGTTCTCGAAGATCTTGGGCATTGGGCTGGGCACAAACTGGAGACCCGCCCAGACCAGTCCGAGAATGGCCTCGCCGGCGATGAGGCCCGAGGCGGTAAGCACGCCTGCGTTCTCGACCCGGGTACGCTGCGCGTCGTTAAAGCCGCGCTTCCTGTTCATCTTGTCGGCGATGGACCGAATGACGCCGCCGATGAAGATGGCGAAGGTGGTTTCAATAGGAAGATACATACCGACGGCGACCAGCATGGGGCTTTTCACCTGCAGCATGATCATCGCAATGCCCATCAGGATGCCGACCAGCACCAAGGGCCACGGCATGTCACCGCCTACGATGCCCTGGGCTAGTACCGCCATCAGACCAGCCTGCGGAGCCGATAACTGGCGGTCTCCGAAACCCGTTCCCCCGCTCCGGATGTTGCCTTCGTGCAGCAGCAGCAGCGGCCAATACATCACCGCCGCGGCTACTACTACAGCAATCAGCTCGGTGATCTGGATGTAGCACGGGGTTCCGCCGAGAATATACCCGACTTTGAAATCCTGCAACAGCTCGCCTGCGACAGCGGACGAGACGCAGACTACGGCGGCCACACCCAATACGGCTGCCACTCCGCCGGTCCCCGAGACACCCATGGTGACCAGTAACAACGCGGCAATGATCAAAGTGGACAGAGTTAATCCTGAAATCGGGTTGTTCGAAGACCCAATCATGCCAACCAAGTTCCCAGAGACGGTGGCAAAGAAAAATCCCATGATCAGCATCACTATGCCCGCGACGATGGCAACCAACAACTGCCCCGAGAGGTAGAAGTACAGCACCAGCATGAGGGCGAACATCACCGCGATCAGCCCAAACACTACTTTGGAACTCATGTACTGCTCGGTGCGATCCAGTGTCGCGGTCTCGGCGGGGGTTTGCTTGAATTCGCGGAAAGCCCGCACCAGTCCGGTGGTCAAGTTGCTGCGCATCCTATACAAGGTGTACGCAGCGCCGACCAGCATTCCGCCGACCGCGATGGGCCGCACAATGTAGCGCCACACGCCCGCGGCAACGGAGGTCCAACTGGCTCCGGTTCCGGGAGGAAGAAAATTCTGCAACTGCGGTCCCAATAAAAAGATGAGAAGCGGCACCAGCAAGCCCCAGGCCAGGACGCCCCCGGAGAACTGCAGTGCCGCCAAGCGAACTCCGATAATGTACCCGACTCCTAAATACGCAGGGCTGACGCTGGGTGCAGCCACGGACGTAGCGCCGCCCGCCAGAACGACGTTGGTACTTCCGGCGGGTCCCAGGCGAACGCGACTTCGGCCAAGCTGGCCGATGGAGAAGGCCACGTCCATGTCGGAGGCGAAGAGTTGGAATCGACCCAGCAGGTAGATCACTCCGCCGATCCCGATGTTGTAGAACAGAAACCTGGCGGCGTCAGCGCCCCGCTGGCCTGCCTTGTGAATCTCGGAAGCCGCGACGGATTCCGGAAACGGCAGCTCCGGATCCTCGACCATAACTCTCCGGACCAGTGAGACGAAGAGGACACCAAGCACCCCGCCGACCATCATCAAGGCGGTGGATTTTCCATAGGCTTCCCTGGGAGCAAAGGATGGCCAAGCCCGCGCGATGAGGAATGCGGGAATGGTAAAGATCGCACCGGCCGCAACGGATTCACCGATGGAGCCGGCGGTACGCGCGATGTTCTCTTCGAGAATGGATCCTTTCCAGATACGCATGACGGCCATGCCGATGACAGCGGCCGGATAAGTGGCTGCGATGGTGATGCCGGCCCGGAGGCCCAGGTAGGCGTTGGCGGCCCCTAGAATCACAGTCATCACCAGGCCCAGCAACACGGCGCGCAAGGTGAACTCGGACATCTTCACACTTTGGGGAACAAATGGGACGTGCCTTGGTTTGGGGATCGGCGGTTCAGTCATCGGTTGAAATGATAGCAAGGCCGGGGGGGCGCGTGATCGAAGCCCGGGCGGGGTGAGTCTATACTAAATCCTTAACAAATGCGGACGATGAAAGCGTGGCAAGTGGAAGCGTGGGGCGAGCCGGAAACGATGGCGCTCAACACGGTGGCCGTGCCAGAACCCGGCGCCGGCCAGCTACGAATTCGCAATCGTGCCGCCGGTCTGAACTTTTTCGATGTGCTGCATGTTCATGGAAAGTACCAAATCAAGCCTCCCTTCCCATTCTCGACAGGCGCCGAGGTGGCGGGCGTGGTGGATGCGGTAGGGCCGGAGCCAAACGGGACTTCGGCGTTTCAAGCGGGCGACGAAGTTCTCTGTATGTTGACGGGCGGCGGAGGGTTCGCGGAGTACTCGATCGGGCCGGTGCACGGTACCTTTGCGCTCCCGAAAGGGATGGGCTTTGCGGAAGCGGCTGCCATGCCGATCGTTTATCATACTTCCTATTTCGCTCTCAAGAACCGGGCTAAGCTGGCAGCGGGCGAATGGCTGCTGGTGCATGCCGGCGCGAGTGGAGTGGGGACGTCGGCGATCCAGATCGGGCGGGCATGGGGAGCGCGAGTCATCGCCACGGCGGGAAGTTCGGACAAGCTGGAATTTGCGAAAGCGCAAGGGGCCGAGTTTGGGGTCGGCTACTACGACCCATCCTGGGTTGAGCGGGTTTTGGAAATCACAGCGGGCCGGGGAGCGGATGTGGTTTACGATCCGGTGGGCGGAGATATTTTCGATCTTTCCACCAAGTGCATGGCGCCAGGAGGGCGGCTGCTGGTGATCGGCTTCGCCAGCGGACGAATTCCGACTATCGCGGCGAATCGCATTCTGCTGAAGAACATTTCGATCGTGGGGGCGTTGTGGGGCGGCCAGGTCCAGCGCCATCCGGGCTATCTGGCGGAAACGCAGCGAGGACTAGCGCAGATGTACGAGAAAGGTGAGATCCATCCGCCGCAGCCGGTTGTGTTTGGATTGGAGAGTGCGCCCGCTGCGTTGCGGGCCCT
>JBBSHP010000442.1:0-4922 GCA_038232555.1 Bryobacterales bacterium | reverse complement strand
TGCCTAATGCCTATTTCGATTCGCTCGGGATTCCGAGATTAACTGGCGGCCGATAGCTCAACCCGCCGAACCGCCGGATGCGGACCCGCATGTCCGGTGGTGTAACAGGGAAAGCTGGCGACAGCCTACCTATGTTTATTTGCCGACGGCTTTCCCGGTGTGTTATCGTCATAACCGCGCCTCCAAATTACAACGCCGGACAATGCCGGATCACACAATGGCCGGAGCACACATGGAAAAACAAATCAATCTCACGATAAATGGCAAGAAACATTCCGCTTCAGTCGAGCCGCGGCTCTTACTGATTCATTATCTCCGCGAATACGTAGGTCTGACCGGCCCTCATGTGGGCTGCGAGACATCCATTTGCGGCGCCTGCACCGTGCATGTCGACGGCAAGGCCATCAAGAGTTGCAGCATGTTCGCCGTTCAGGCGGATGGGCGCAATGTTCTCACCATCGAAGGTCTGGCTGTCGATGGCAAACTGGACCCCATGCAGGAAGCGTTCTGGAACGAGCACGGCCTGCAATGCGGCTTCTGCACGCCTGGCATGATCATGACCGCCAAGCAAATTCTGGAGCGTAATCCCAATCCGTCGGTAGAAGAGATCCGGGATGGACTCGACGGCAATTTATGCCGCTGCACAGGTTATCAGCACATCGTCAATGCTGTGAAAGCTGCCGCAGCGCAAGGACGAGCATAGGAGACATATGGCCACCACTACAACCACTCCTGGCGTTGAGGCTCCCGTCAAGACCCCCACTCGAGAAAAGCTGGTAGGTAAACGGATTCGCCGGCGCGAGGATCCTCGCCTGATCACCGGGACAGCCATCTACGTCGAAGATATTCAGATGCCGGGAATGCACCATGCTTGCATTCTGCGGAGCCCGCACGGGGCGGCGAAGATCAAGTCCATCGACACAAAAGCGGCGAGCGAACATCCCGGAGTCCTGGCGGTATTCACGGGCAAAGACACGGAGGGTGTGGGACCGGTGCCGTGCGGTGCTTCCCTGCCCGGCCTGCGTGTGCCGCATCACCACATTCTTGCAACGGACCGCGTCTACTTCATTGGACATCCCGTGGCCGTGGTAGTGGCATCGGATCGCTACATCGCCCGAGACGCAGTGGACCTGATCGAAGTGGACTACGAACCTCTACAAGCGGTCACCGATCCCGAGAAGGCTCTGGCCCAGGGTGCTCCCGCCGTTCACCCGGAGTGGCCCGACAATACTGCGTTCAATTATCACCAGGAGGGCGGCGAAGTAGACAAGGCTTTCGCTGAAGCCGAGGTCGTGGTCAAGCAGCGCATTACCAGCCAGCGCCTGATTCCGACGTCGATGGAGACGCGCGGCGTGGTGGCGGAATGGCGAGCTGGAGACCGGGCATTAACGCTTTGGTCCTCCACCCAAATCCCGCACTTAATGCGTACCCTGGTGGCTCAGATGTTAGGCATCGAAGAGAACCGGATGCGCGTGATCACACCCGAGGTGGGCGGCGGATTCGGCAGCAAACTCAACGTCTATGCCGAAGAAGCGCTGATGGGCTTTATCGCCATGAAGATCGGCAAGCCCGTCAAGTGGATTGAAACGCGGCGTGAGAATTTCATGTGCACCATTCACGGCCGGGGGCACGTGGATTATTACGAAATCGCAGCCAAACGCGACGGAACCATTCTCGGGATCAAGCTCAAACTGATCCAAGACCTGGGCTCTTATCATCAGCTCTTGACTCCTGCTATTCCGACTCTCTCCGTTCTCATGATGCCTGGCCTGTACAAATGCCAGAACGTGCGGGCCGACATCGTAGGAGTATTCACGAACGCGGTTCCCACCGACGCTTATCGCGGCGCGGGCCGTCCGGAAGCCACCCATGGTATCGAACGTATGGTCGACATTTTGGCCGCCGAGCTGAAGATGGACCCGGTCGAAATTCGCTTGAAAAATTTCGTCGCCAATGAATCCTTCCCCTACGCGACTGCCACCGGATTGACCTATGACAGCGGTAACTATTCGGCCCCGCTGAAAAAGGCGCTGGAGATTGTCGGCTACGACAAACTGCGTGAAGAGCAGAAGACCGCGCGGGCCAGTGGACGCTTCATGGGGATCGGCATCTCTACTTACGGTGAGATTTGCGCCATCGGTCCCTCGCCCGCTACGCCCGCAGGTGGATGGGAAAGCGCCACGGTCAAGATCGAGCCCAGCGGCAAAGTCACGGTGATGACGGGCTGTTCCCCTCACGGGCAAGGCGAAGAAACAACGTTTGCCCAAATCGCGGCGGACGAGCTGGGCGTGGATATCGACGATGTGCTGGTGGTTCACGGCGATACTGCCGTGGTGCAGTACGGCATCGGAACGTTCGGGAGCCGCGGCACGGCCATCGGCGGTACTGCCATGTATTTTGCCATTCAAGATTTGAAGAAGAAGATCCAAAAGTATGGCGCGATGCTGCTCGATTCGGATGACGTCTCATTCGGGGATGGCGTGGTGGTCTGTAATCATACCGGCAAAGTTGCGACGCTCAATGAGATCGCTGCGGCATCCTACCGTGCCATGAAACTGCCGCCCAACACGGAACCCGGTATGGTGGCAACCTATTTCTGGGAGCCGCCGAATTTCACCTTTCCGTTCGGCTCGCATATCGTGGTAACCGAGGTGGATCGAGAGACCGGCGACATCGCGATCAAGCGCTACGTGGCGGTGGACGACTGCGGCAAAATCCTCAACCCGCTGATTGTTGCCGGCCAGGTGCATGGCGGCGTGGTGCAGGGTCTGGGCCAGGCGCTCTGGGAACAGGCAGTCTATGACGACAACGGCCAACTGGTAACAGGCGAACTGATGGACTACGCTCTGCCCAGAGCGAGTATGGTGCCGTGGATCGAAGCCGACCACACGGAAACGCCTTCGCCGGTCAATCCTCTGGGAGTGAAAGGCGTCGGGGAGGCCGGCACGATCGGCTGTTCTCCGGCGGTGGTGAACTCGGTAGTGGACGCGCTTAGCTCCCTCGGGGTGCGGCACATCGATATGCCGCTGACTCCCGAAAAAATCTGGAACCTCATGGAAGGAGCTCGGGCATGATCCCACAGGAATTCGAATACGCCGCGCCGGCCAGTCTGCAGGAAGCCCTGAGCTTGCTGGAGCGCGAAGGCGCTAAACCGCTGGCCGGCGGCATGAGCTTGATTCCCATGATGAAGCTGCGGTTGGCTGCTCCCGAACAGTTGATCGATATCTCGCGGCTGAAAGAGCTGAACTACATTCGCGAGGAGAACGGGGAACTGCACATCGGCGCGGGAACTACGCATTACGACATGGAGTCGTCCGAGCTTGCGCGGGCCAAGTGTCCGTTGCTCCCGGAGACCGTGAGCAATATCGGGGACATTCAGGTTCGCAACACGGGCACCATCGGAGGAAGCGCGGCCCATGCCGATCCGGCGGCCGATTACCCAGCCGCTCTATGCGCGCTCGAAGCTAAGTTTGTGCTCGCCAAAACAGGTTCCGAGCGGACCGTAACCGCCTCTGACTTCTTCGTGGATACACTGACCACTGCACTCGAACACGGCGAGATCATTCGCGAGATCATCGTTCCCGTAGAGGCACCGGGCACCGGAGTGAGCTATCGCAAGTGCGTGCATCCCGCCTCCGGGTACGCGGTCGTCGGGATCGCGGTGCGAGTAGGTAAGGACTTCGTACGCGTGGGCGTCACCGGCGTGTCTCACAAAGCTTACCGCAGCGAGAACGTCGAGCAGCTGTATGGGCAGGGCCGCGATGCCGCTAAAGCTGCCGCGGTAGTGGCTGACAACGTCGAAGCCAACTCCGATATTCACGCATCCTCGGAGTACCGCAAGCACCTGGCCCGTATCTACACGCGCAAGGCTCTCGAAGAGGCAGCGTCGAGGGCGAAGTGAAGATCAGCGGGGCGTATACGGTCGCCGTGCCTCGCGAGCAAGCGTACGCGCTCCTGCAGGATCCAGTCGTGCTCGCAAAGTGTATGCCGGGGACGGATCATCTCGACAAGATAGGAGACGACGAATACGAGATGAAGATGAAGATGGCGATAGCGAGCTTTTCCGGATTGTTCACCGGCAAGGTCAAGATCGTCGATGCCAAACCACCGGAAAGCTTCCGTCTGTTGGTGGAAGGCTCCGGTAAAGTTGGCTTTCTGAAGGGACAGGGACTGCTGACGCTTGCTCCGCTGGACGGCTCCACTGAGATCCGGTACGACGGCGATGTCAATGTGGGCGGTACCATCGCAGCCGTGGGGCAGCGTCTCATCGATACCACTTCCAAAATGATCATCAAAAAGTTTTTCGAAAAATTCTCCGAAGCGGCTGCCGCGGCTTAAGACCGGTGTTCGCGCCTTCCTACGATTCGATCCTGGTGGTTTCGTTCGGTGGCCCCGAGCAGCCCGATGACGTCATTCCCTTCCTTGAAAACGTTCTGCGTGGCAGGGATGTGCCGCGTGAAAGGCTACTGGCCGTAGCCGAGCACTACTATCATTTCGGTGGACGCAGCCCCATCAACGATCAAAACCGGGCGCTGATCGCAGCCTTGCAATTGGAATTACGCCAACACGGCCCCGACCTGCCGATCTACTGGGGCAATCGAAATTGGCAGCCGTTCCTGGGGGACACCCTGCGCGCCATGCGTGATGACGGGCGCAAGTCTGCTCTCGCGTTCGTCACGTCCGCTTTCAGCTCCTACTCCGGCTGCCGTCAGTATCGCGAGGACATCGCCAGGGCGCAAGCCGAAGTGGGCGCCGGTGCTCCCCAGGTGGATAAGCTTCGAGTTTTTTACAACCACCCTCTCTTTATTGAAGTGATGGCCGCGAATGTCACGGCGTCGTTTCAGCAGATTCCCGAGGCCGATCGCACCGGCGCCGCACTGCTCTACACGGCCCATAGCATCCCAGTCTCCATGGCAGAGACC
>JBBSHP010000441.1:0-4929 GCA_038232555.1 Bryobacterales bacterium | reverse complement strand
TCTTCATACAACGTCGGATCGTACACGTATGCTCCGTTCAAGGTCATGTGGAAGGAAATCTGCGCAGAGATTGAAGCCGTCGTGGTTGCAAGTGACGAGGAAACCATCATTCCTGATCACAAGCTCGTGCTTGTCGCCTTCCATTCGGAAGCCCCAGCTTATTTTCTCTCCGGCATTCTGAACTCCTCACCAATCGGCCTGTTTGTCCGAAGCTACGCTATGCAAACCTCGATTTCGGGGCATATCTTCGACTATGTGGCAATACCGGAATACTCAGCAAAGGACCCGTTGCACCGTAAGGTCGTGGTGATGGCGAAACAGTGCCATGCGGCTGCCGCCGCCGGACAAACAGGGCAACTACAGAGCGTTGAGGAGAAATTGGATCAGGCCGCCGCCGAGGTGCTAAAACTACCCACGGCCCAGCTGAAGGTGATGCGTGACGAACTACAGTTACTAAGAGGAACTGTCCCAGCTCCTTCCGAACAGGAATGATTGAACGTTTCAAAAAGGTAAGTTTTGAGACGGCCGGCCAGTCCTTTGCAACCAGCGGCTTACGTGTCTCATAAATCAGTTGCAAAAGTCTCCCCGCAATGGTACAAGCGGAACGCATGGACGAGACCGCCGCGTCTTCAGAGGATTTTTCCACTCTGTACCATCGCGCTTCGCCGATTACAAGCTGCCGGCGCTCTGGAACGTCCGTGAATTGGAACACCCACCCCGGACCAAGCTTTGCTTATCACTCGGAGCTTGCGCGTCGAAGGCGATCTGAATGCCCGCCGTCTGGCGGAACAGATCGAGCGCGCCTGTCGTGCCGCTCTCTAAAATTCAAACCGCCGTTCTTCGCTTGCTGGCGGCTCACCGCGACCCGGAAAGCTACGTTGGCGGGTCAACTCCCCTGAATCGCGCCGCGCTCCTATCAGAACGGGTGGTTGAAGCTGCGCTCAACGATGCGGCCGTTCTTGAAGCGGCAGGGTATCGCGTGTCTTGGCCGGCAATTGCCGACGATTTACACTGCGGCCGTCACGAAAGATGACTCTGGCACGCGCTTGGAATGGGTTGTGGACAGCGATTATCGCTCTTTCCCGACGATCAAAGATGAGATGTTCGGCTACATCCTGCATCCGGTGGATCTTGCAATTAATAAGGTGATGGCCGCTGCCGGCCGGCGCGAACTGCGCGACCTTGTTGACCTCGTGACAATTCATGAAACGATACTACCTTTGGGGGCTGTCACGTGGGCGGCGGTAGAAAAATCTCCCGGCTTTACTCCCGAAGGGCTAATTGCGGAAATCCGGCGCAACATGCACTATCCCGCGATTGAATGGCTTAAGCTCGACAGCAGCGAGCCGCTAGACCCAAAAAATATCACTGGCCGGCTTCGTGCCGCTTTGGATGAGGCCGAAGCATTCATCACAAAAATGCCAACCGAAAAAGCCGGTTTGCTGTTCCTCAAGAACGGCCATGTCGTACACCAAGTTGTGCAGCCCGATCCGGCGCGGTTGCAAGACTACCAAATTCACGCGGGGGCACGGCACGGCCAATGGCCGATCAATAGCGAAATCAAGTCTGCCATGTTGGAGTGGCATAAAAGCCGCCGATCCCGTAGCGACTATTGAAACGGCGACCGGCAAGCGTCCGACCTCATGTGCCGCTGTTACGCTAGAGTTATGGCGCTAGCGGAATCCTTTTTCGGCCAGAAGTTTGGCATCACTGAGCAAGATTTGCAGAAACACTTGTCCGAGGCGCTTTCCGCGGGCGGCGATTATGCCGACCTGTATTTCGAGTATCTGGCCACCAGCAACATCAGCATCGATGAAGGCATGGTAAAGAGCGCCGTGCAGGGCGTCTCCATGGGTGTAGGCGTGCGGGTGATCTCGGGTGAGCGAACAGGCTATGCCTACAGCGGCGATCTAAATCCCGAGAAGATTGCCAAAGCCGCACGCGTGGCCGCCTTAATCGCTAAGGGCCCGTCGAAGGTGGAAAAGACGGGCTTCGAAGAGGCTCGTAAACGCAATCTGTATCCAGTGCTCACGGCGCCCACGGACACCAGCCTTGCGGAAAGGGTCGAGTTGGTGAAGCGGGCGGATGCGGCGGCGCGCGCCTATGATCCTCGTGTGTTTCAAGTGCAGGCCGGCTACGTTGACAGCCTGCGGCACGTGTTGGTGGCCACCAGCGAGGGCACTCTCAGCTTTGACCGGCAGCCCATGACTCGTCTGAGTGTATCGGTGCTGGCGCGCGAAGCGGCCGGCGTGCCGCAACGTGGCAGTTCCGGAGGCGGTGGCCGCGTATCGCTCGACTTTTTCCTGGATGAGAAAACACCGGAGCATTTCGCCAGTGAGGCCGCTCGGCAGGCCATTGTGCAACTGGATGCAGTGGCCGCGCCGGCTGGTGAGATGACCGTGGTGCTGGGTCCCGGCTGGCCCGGAATTTTGCTGCACGAGGCAGTGGGCCACGGGCTCGAAGCCGACTTCAACCGCAAAGGTGTTTCCGCATTCACAGGACGGATCGGGCAGCAGGTTGCCAGCTCGCTCTGCACCGTAATCGACGACGGAACCATCAGCGATCGGCGTGGCTCTTTGAATGTGGACGATGAAGGAGTTCCCACTCAGAAGAATGTGCTGATCGAAAATGGTGTGCTGCGCGGGTATCTCACAGATAAGCTATCCAGCCGGTTGACTGGCGGCGCCAGCACTGGCAGCGGGCGGCGTGAAAGCTATCAACACATTCCCATGCCACGGATGACCAACACTTACATGCTGGCCGGGGAGAGTCAACCTGAGGACATCATCCGATCGGTCCCGCGCGGCCTGTACTGCACTACGTTTGGCGGTGGACAAGTGGACATCACCAGTGGCAATTTCGTCTTTTCAGCTAACGAGAGTTATTTGATTGAGAATGGCAAATTGACACGTCCGGTGAAAGGTGCCACTTTGATTGGGAACGGTCCTGAGACGCTGAAGTACGTCAGCATGGTCGGCAACGATCTGAAACTGGACGAGGGAGTCGGAATCTGTGGGAAAGAGGGGCAGAGTGTGCCCGTGGGAGTCGGCATTCCGACAGTGAGGATCGATAGGATGACGGTGGGCGGGACAGCTTAGTTGATCGACTTAGCGCAGCAGGCGATTCGTCTCGCTCTGGAAGGGGGCGCCACCGGCGCCGAATGCACCATTGCGGAGGGTGACGAGTTTTCCGCGAGTGTACGCATGCGCGAGCTCGAAACCCTGAAAGAGGCTGGTTCGCGCGCAGCGGGATTGCGCGTACTCATCGGCAAGCGCGTCGGTTCTTCCTACACCTCCGACTTGGGATTTGAAGGGATTCGCCACATGGTGAGGTCGGCGCTGGATATCGCCAAAATCAGCACGGAAGATCCGCATGCCGGGCTCCCCGACGCCTCCGAGCTAGGCTCCATCACGGGCGACCTCAAGCTTTACAGCGACGATGTCGAGAAGCTCGATACGACCTACAAAATTCAGCAAGCGCTGGAGGCGGAACGTGCCGCTTTCGAAGCGGACCCGCGCATCACCAACTCAGAGGGAGCGTCATTCGATTCTTATACCAGCCAGCGTTTTTTCGCGAACTCTTCGGGATTTGCAGGCAGTTATCGATCCAGCAGTTGTTCACTAACGGCCGTTCCTGTCGCGCAGCAGGGCGATTCGATGGAACGCGATTATTGGCACTCGGTGGCTAGAAGCAGCGCGGGCTTGGAGACTCCCGCTCAGGTGGGTAGGCGCGCCGCCGAACGTGCCGCTCGCAGGCTGGGCGCGCGAAAGATTCCCACCCAAAAGGCCCCGGTAATCTTTGAGCCTCGCACGGCACGGAGCCTGATCGGACATATCTTCGAGGCCATCGACGGTGAGTCGGTATATCGCAAGGCTTCTTTCCTGGCAGACAAACTGGGGCATAAGATCGCGGATGAAAGCATCACGATCGTGGATGACGCGACCATCCCCGGGCTGTTCGGAACCGCGCCCTTCGATGATGAAGGAGTGCCTTCCCGGCGAACGGTGGTGATTGAGAAAGGCATTCTCCGCAATTACCTTTTGAACACCTACACGGCCCGCAAGCTGGGGCTGAAGACTACGGGCAATGCCGCCCGAGGTATCACTGGAAATGCCAGCGTGGGGAACGGCAATTTTTATCTCGAGAAGGGCATGCGAACGCCGGACGAAATTATACGCTCCACTAAATCGGGTCTCTACGTCACGGAACTGATCGGCACCGGCGTCAACGTTGTCACAGGCGACTATTCTCGAGGGGCGGCGGGTATGTGGATCGAGAACGGCGAATTTGCCTATCCTGTTTCTGAAGTGACCATCGCGGCCAACCTTCAGCAGATGTTGATGGACATCGAATATATCGGCAGCGATCTTGAATTCAGGGGCTCCATGGCAACTCCCACCCTTGTGATTCGGGAGATGACGATCAGTGGCCAGTAAGTGGATATGCGTGCTGGGCGTGTCCGCTTTGCTGTTGCTGAGTTCGTGCTCGCGTCCCAAAGAGACTGAGGTTGCGCTTAGCGCCGAATCCAAGGATTACGTACACAACCTGCAGCTCAGTGAAGTGACGATGAAGGCCACCGAAAATTATGGCGGGCAAGTGGTGACGGAGATTGAAGGCAAGGTTAAAAACGCAGGCAACCGGACCATCCAAATGGCTGCGGTGGCTTGTG
This sequence comes from Bryobacterales bacterium, assembly GCA_038232555.1. GTDB lineage: Bacteria > Acidobacteriota > Terriglobia > Bryobacterales > Bryobacteraceae > JBBSHP01. Next base: position 260 of record JBBSHP010000441.1, on the reverse strand, counting down.
TGTTTTACGATAAGATCGGCCAGATGGTCCTCCGCGAAGAAGCCGCAATCATAAAACGCGAGCTGAAGCCCGGCGAAGCTCGTTCGTTCCGGCTGCCGTTCGACGATATCCCGGAGAGCTGGAATCATCAGATGCCGCAGCTCGTAATCGCCCGCATCCGGATGTCCTGATGGCTCGTGTGCTGCTGATCGAGGATGACCCGGAGCAACTGGAGCTGCGCGCGTCGATCCTGACTCAGGCCGGCCATCAGGTTGAGACCG
>JBBSHP010000440.1:0-4937 GCA_038232555.1 Bryobacterales bacterium | reverse complement strand
TGGGTGGTAAGTCCTGAAAACGGTGCAGTGCATCGGAGTGATGTATCTGCGCGGGCTTTAACCCGCGTCCTCACAGGTATGGAACTGCTGCAGCTTCAATTGCTCAAGGTTAAGCGGGAATCGTAAAGAAAAATGTCGATCCTTCACCAAACGTCGATTCAACCCAGAGGCGACCTCCATAACGCTGAACAATCTTTTGACACAGGGCCAAGCCGATACCGCTGCCGGGGTATTCCCTGCCATGCAGTCGTTTGAACGGGGCGAAGATTTGTTGCAGGTGCCGCTTTTCTATGCCGATTCCGTTGTCCCGGATCGAAAAACACCAGTCATGGGCGTTTTTCTGGGCTGAGACGTGGATACGAGGCGGGTGCCCAGGCCGGCTGTACTTAAGCGCGTTACCGAGCAGGTTCTGGATGAGCATCGCCAACGAGACCTCTTCTGCTAACAGTGTGGGCAGTGACTCCTGGGTAACAACCGCGCCGCTTTCTCGCATGGCAACCTGAAGCGTCTGGAGGGCTTGGCCGACTATGCGGCCGCAGTCAATGGGAGTACGTTGCTCAATTGGCATGTCACTAGCCAACCAGTATTCGCGCAGCGCGGTCAACAAACGCTCGACGCGCTGACCGCCTTCCAGGACGTACGCCATATACTGCTCGGCCTGCGGGTCGAGCCTGCCCTGATACGCGCGTGCGAGCAACTGCGCGTAGATCACCACCATGCGCAGAGGTTCTTGCAGATCGTGGGAGGCCGCATAGCTAAAGTGCTTGAGGTTGAGGTTCAGATTCTCCAGGGTGTGTTCCGCACGTCTCTGCTCGGTGATATCTTCGATTGCAACAAGGATCAGTTGGAGATGGTCGATCCGATGCGCATTCAGCAGCATGGTTCGTGGCCCCAGGTGAGCGAAATCGTGTTCGATGACAAAATTTTCCACGGTCTGTTCCCGGGGGAGCAACTCTTCCAACAATCGCCGAAGCTCCGGTATGTCCCACTGCCCATTGCCGAGGTCAAAAAGAACCTGGCCCACGGTTTCGTCGACAGCAACCTGAAATCGATTGTAGAAAGCGCTGTTGCCGGACTTTACGCGGAACTTGTCATCCAACACCAGCAAAGGCTCACGTACCGTTTCCACGATATTTTCCGCATAAACTTTCCCTTCTTCGAGGATCTTCTCGGCTCGGATTAGCAGCGTCACATCCACAAATGTTACGGCCGCCCCGCCCATCACGTGATGCAGGGTGCGGAAAGGGAGAATGCGCATTGAGAAATGTGACGCTTGCGGTCCATCCCGCTCACGCTGCAGCCGGTACTCATGCACCGATCCGATGGAAAGCGTTCTGAGAACATCGTTGATAGGTTCCGTAAGGCCAGCCTCTGCAAGCATGGACGCAAGATCGGCGAATCGCCGGCCGATGTCGCTTGAAACGAGCGGAAGCACGCTTGCTATGGCAGGCGTAAAGCTTTTGATGCGTAGTTCGTGATCTAGAAAAATCGTGGCAATCGGCGAACTGTCGAACAGATCCTGCAGATCGTTATTGCAGAAATCGAGCTCAATCACTCTGCGGTTTAATTGGGAATTGAGGGTTTCCAGCTCTCGATTGAACTTCCTGGTGCTCTCGGCCAATCTCCTTTCCAGAATGGCGCTATAGCGCTGCGAGACAATCCCCTGACCGAGTGTGCGCAGCAAATTTCCATACACGGTCAGTTGGGCGCGGCCGATGGGGGCCTGCTGCCGCGCCAGATACCAGACGTGCTGCGCTGAAAGACCGAACTCCCTGGCCACTCGCTCCAGGGGAAGAGGTTCAGGGAACCGATCGAAAATCTGTCCGGCTAGAAGTGTTCCCAAATGACGATCTCCCAATGAGAGTGGTGCGGCAACATGCGCGAAGCAGCCCTGGTCGTGTACCAGCACCACAGCATCCGTTCGTAGTGCGTCGGCAGCGGCGGCACAGCGTCCGTCCGGGTCGAGACAAAATGGGCAAGTGGACCAGGCCGGTTTGGCTTCGCGAGCCAGACTCCATATCGGCTGAGGGTTGTGACACGTTCCTACCAGTTGCCCCCGTGCATCCAGCAGCGCAACCGCCACCCTCATAGTGCGGGCATACAATTCCAGAACTTTGGCCCAGTCTTCGGGGTCGAGCAGTTCCAACTCCAACTCCGACGTCAGAGCGAGGGCGTGAAGGTTTGGCACCGGGGAATGCCTGGCCTCTGTTCGGGGAAGGCCGCCACTGCTACCTGAAGAGTTGTCATTGCCGTCTGGCATGGATATACCCCGACTCATTGCAGGTTACTCGGTTGACTTGGCTGGACGGCGAAGCCGGCCACTAACTCGAGTGGGCGCCCGGCTCATTACGCTCGAGTAGCTCTCGATTGGTTGCGCCGGCAACTGGGCAGTTTTGTCAAACGGCAAAAGTGTGATTCCAGCTTGCCCGACCGTGAACTCACGCGTGTCGAATTCGTGATCGCACCCTCGTGCTTTGACTACCGCGATGCAGCGGTGGAGCGTATTGCCAAGTTCCACCAGAGTAAGCACAATGATATTGTCCACGATAGAACTCACCGGAAACTCCGGCATATAGGACGAGATCCCGAATAACTCCGGGTTTTCGTAGTTGAAAAATGTCGTCATCAAGCGGAATTTGCTGAAGGCCACTATCGCGTGGAAGAAGTCCCGGTACGACCGCTTATTATCAAGCGCATTGCTGTAACTCGACACCCCGTCGATCACTAACCGTTGTATGTCATGCTCTTCAATGGTTCGGATGATGCGATCGTAATGCGCATCGATTTCCAGTTCTTGGGGACTTTCGAAAAGCAGGTGGATCATACCGGCATCTATCTGGGCCTGCAAATTGAGGGCCAGAGTCTCGGCATTCCGGACGATCTGCGCGGGGTGTTCGTCCAGGGAGATTAGCAATCCGCGCTTGCCCTGTTTCGCGCCCTCCAGCAAAAGCTGCGTGCCGAGCACCGTCTTCCCAACGCCCGAGATGCCGATCACCATGGTGGTGGAGCCGTCGAAGATTCCCCCGCCGATTAAATCGTCCAGCGCCTGAACCCCAATTACCGAGCGCTTGGCGCTGGACGTGGGCTGGGCCAGGTTTCGGTCGACTGGGGCCTGAACGCGGCGAAAAACCTCAAGGCCTTGGCCAGTCGTTATCCGGAGCGTGTGGGCGCCTGCCACATACTGCTGTCCGCGGCTTTTAACGATCTCGATGCTGCGATGGCCCAAGCGGACGTGCCGGTCGTGACCCAACTCACTCACTGTGTCGGCGAGAAAAGCAGCGCTCTCCAAACTAGCCGCCGATTCGGGCGTGAGCCCGATCTCGTGCGAGAACATGGCAGTCAAGTTCTCGCGGCTCAACGCCTCAATTAGTTGCTGTAGCACCTCACGGTAGGAAACCGGCCCCTCCGGCTGCAACCCATCGCCGTTCTTCGATGCCGGGCGAAGCAGCCCAATCCCGTCTATGAACATACGCTGGGCGCCAATTTCCGCGGCGGTTTCGAGCAGCAGGCTGTCCGGGGACCGCAGCTCCTTTTCGAGCACCTGCGGACTGGTAAAAACGATTTTAAGCTTGTTCTGGCGCTGCAGCTCGTCCAGATTCCAGCCAAACTGGGCGGCGTCCCGGATCAGCTTGTCCGGGCTGGTCTCAAACACCACGATGATGCCGGGCTCATTGAACTCGGCGATTCCCCGGTAGATGAATTCCATTCCCAACAGAGTCTTGCCGGTGCCAACCGCCCCTTGCACCATAACCACATTCGTTCTCGCAATCCCGCCATCCTGGAAGATACTGTCCAGCCCGTGAATGCCAGTTTTGATCACGTTGAATTCAGCCATTTAGCATGTCCTTTTAGATGTCCTTTTCTCTAGCAGGGCTGCTGAAAAAGGCTCCGGCAGTCCCACTCCCTCGCGGTCGTGGCTCGGTAAGATGTTGAACACACGTGGGCCATTCCGAGCCGCGCGCGCCAGCAACCGGTTTTTGGCCTTTTTCATCATCCTGCTAGGGCAAATGTAGGGTCCCGCATCTTCTTTACGAGCAGCAGCCGCCCCTCGCGATTTCCAGCTAGAGTCATCAGTTCCCGGAGATCGGCGGGAAGGAGGAGCTTATCGGAATATACCAAGCGATGGATCTGAAACCCCTGAGAGACCCTGGAACGTTGTACCAGGCCTCGGGACTCGAGTGCGTCAAGCGCATTGCAAACCAGTGTAGATGGATAACCTAATAACCGTGCAAGCTGCTCAGCATTGACGAGGCTGGTTTGATGCCGATGCAGAAAAAATAGAACGTCCCACTCCCCAAGCGAAGATATGCCCAATTGTTTGAGGCACGCTTCGATCAGGAGTTCAGGCGATTTCTCTTGTTCCACTTCAAAGCCAAAGAATGCTTGGGCGCTTAATTGAGTTTACACTTACACGAGTCCGGGCAAATTCGATTGGTACCCTGAACAGGCGAAGCTCCGGCGCCGGAAGTATCCTTATGCAACGCATTGGCGCATCTTGCAGTATTTGGGCTGGGCCCGGGGCCGACGCCGTGAATCTATTAAAGGGCCGCTCTCGTCAGGAGCTTGAGCATGTGACCTTGTATCTTGGACCGAAACGGGAGCGGGGAAGCGAGCTAAACATGATGCGCAGGTATTCCTGCCATTGCGCCCGATGCTGGCGCAGTCAGCCGAAGCCGTCGTGGTGTTCTCGCGCAGCCTGAATGAGGTGACGGCGGTAGTAACTGAAATCGCGCAAACCGTTCGGGCATTACCCGAGCGCGAGATCATTGTGGAAGGCCAAGTGACTAGTATAGCGTATCACTTAAACATATCCATGTGATTATGTTTTCTGAGAAGCTTGCCGTGTGGCGAGTCTATCAAGACATTCCTGTCTCTTTCTGACCGATGCCGAAAAGCAAACGCTGGATCGGTTGCGGAACTCCCGCACGGCGGAAGCG
>JBBSHP010000439.1:0-4947 GCA_038232555.1 Bryobacterales bacterium | reverse complement strand
CCGCCGGGTTCCCATCGCCATGTCATATAGACGCTCAGAACATTTCCAACGTCACATGTTTTGAACGGGTGATCTTACTATTACCACGGGCTGCTAGCTTTTACCCGCGCAGATCCTGGAAGGCGTCTTCGATTTCCTTCTTTTCTAATGGGCAGAGCGGCTTTAGGGGTAGTCTGGGGGGTCCGCCGTAGTAGCCGGCTAGATCCATGGCGTACTTGAGACCCGGGATTCCGTATCTGGTTGTGACCAGATACGCGGCTCGACCGATACGCGTCTGCCATTCGAGTGCGGCCTGCGGCTCGCGCGTGCGATGGGCTTCCCAGATGGAGATTGTGGCGTACGGCGCGGCATTCGCAAAGGCGAGGATGGCGCCTACCGCTCCTACCGCGAGCGAGGATGCCAAAGTGGGCGCGGATCCCACCAGCACTTGAAAGCCGGGCTTCACTTCCCGGATCATCTGGATTACCTTCTCCAGATTTCCGGAGCTCTCCTTGATGGCGATGATATTGGGATGCTGGGATAGTTCCACAACGGCATCGGGCGGAATGTCAACGCCAGTGGCTTGGGGCCAGTTGTAGATGATGATAGGAATCTTAACCTGGTCGGCGACAGCTCTGAAGTACAACATCTGCGCTGCGGCGTTATTCAACAGCGCTTTGTAGTAGTGCGGCGTGCGGATCATGGCGGCTTTATAGCCAAGGTCGGCGGCGAGGTTGGTGAGAGCTACGGTTTCCTTGACGCTTTCAACGCCGGTCCCCGCGATCAGCAGCTTGTCAGGCGCTGCGTAGGAGGCGACCCACTCCCAGAGCTGCAGCTTTTCCTGAGTAGAGAGGTAAACGCTTTCGCCAGTGGAGCCGCACACTACATAGCCGGTTAGGCCTGTGCGATTCCATTTCTCAACGTTGTGCTGGACTTTGACTTTCCAGATTTCACCGTGGTGATCGAACGGGGTTGCGATGGGAGGGAAAATTCCTGGCAGCTTCATGGGAGGGAAAAAGGGCAGGTCCGCTGATCAATAGGGGCCCGCCCCCTTTGGCTACTTCGCGACGTAAGTGATGACGAGCGTGTACAGGGCCAACGATTCGATCAGCACCAGTCCAAGAATGAGGGCGAATCGGATACCCGCCTGGGCTCCAGGATTACGCGCCATCGCCTCCGTGGCCGATGCGACGGCTTTACCTTGTCCGAGTCCGCAAAGACCGGAAGCGATTCCCATGGCTAGGTAGGCGGCGGGCAGATGCATGTCCGTGGCGGTGGTTGTGCCGGGGGCTTGCGCAAAAATGGGGCTGGCCAGCAGCATAAGCAGCGCGGCCAGGAAGATCAGTTTCTGTGTCATCGAGTGTTTCTCCTTATGTTTAAGTTGTTCGCGAGGAGGTGGTTCCCGATCTGCCCTGGGGGGCGAAGGGCTCACGCTCGGAACAGATAATGCCTTTAATGTTCGTGCGCCACTGCTCCGCTGACGTAGATCATCGTGAGCAAGGTAAAGATATAAGCCTGTAGGGCAGCGACAAAAACGTGCAACCCCATGAAGACGGCCGGAAAGAAGAGATAGGTCAATGAAAGGAATGTCAGCGTCACCTTCTCGCCCGCAAACATGTTTGCATAGAGGCGGATAGTGAGCGAGAGTGGCCGCGCCAGGTGGCTGATCAGTTCGATTGGCACCATGAGCGGAGCCAGATACGGCATGGGACCCGCAAAGTGCGCCAGGTATCTGCCTACGCCCTGCTCACGGAAACCCGCGTAATTGTAAAAGAGAAAAGCAGCAATGGCAAGGCCGGCCGGGACCGCGGGTGTCATGGTGGGCGACTCAAAACCCGGAATGATCCCGATCAGATTCATAAACAATATAAAGATGAAGAGACTGCCGAAGAATGGAACGTACTTGACGCCTCCGTGCTCGATCGAATCATGCGCCTGACCTTGCACGAACCCGTAAACCATTTCGAAGATGTGTTGCAGCTTGCCGGGCCGGTCCACCGAGAGCCGCGACCGCAGCAGCGCGAAAACCACAATGATGATGACGACAACAAGGAGCTCCATCGCGAGCCAATTGCTCCACGGATGGGCCTCTTCATGCGCTACGTTCACCACATTCAGAACCGCGTTGGCCGGACTGGCCAGATAACGATTCAAGAGCGCGGTAAGCCAGATTTCATGTTCCTGCATGCGTGAGAACTTGACCTATGATCTAACGAAGATAACTTCGTAGGTGATTGAGATTACGACAGCGGCCGCGGACACCAACAGTCCCATAAACACCGCCACTGGCGTCACTTCTAAGTACTTAACTATAACATAGCCAGCGCCGATCAGGACTGCAAAACGAAGCAGCCAGAGGCCTATGGAGCGCGGTTTGGAGGCTCCCGTGAGTGCGTCCACAACCTTGGTCCAGCGCCAGAAGCTCAGGTAAGAAAGAGATGCACCCAGCAAGAACCCAGCTCCGAACCCCAAGCCTTTCGAAATACCAAGAAGGATCGCTCCGAGCGGCCCCAACACTAAAATCCAAAACGTGATGCGCCGAATGATGCGCTGATAAATATCGGGCTCACTTGCCGGCGTCGTCGGGCTTGAGTTCACGCAGCAGCTCCAGGAACCCGGCGATAATTCCGAACACGATAAAGGGGAGTGTGAGAAAGTGGGTTCCGAAGGCCTTGTCGAGCAGGTAGCCGATGACATAGCCGATCAGTGTGCAAAGCGGGAGCAGGAAAGCCAAACCCAGATACTTGCCGAGTTGTTGCCACTGATTGTCCGGGTCCATGAGCTATGCGCGGCGCTTCCGATTCAGGATCTCATGCGCCCGATCCGCGGTTTCCTTCACGAGAAATCCCATCTTGGGGTGCGTTGGCTCAAGATCCGGAGGCAGATCGAACTCCTCCAATGTCTCGGTAGTGGTGGGCCCTATGGACGCGACGACGGAGCGGTTGATGCCGTCCCGTACCGCTTGCTCCGTTCCGGCTTCGGAAGCAATCCGAAACAGATGCTGGATCTGAATGGAAGTGGTGAACAGGACGACGTCAGCCTGAGTGGCGGCGATGCGTCGAGCGGCCTCTTGCAACGGGGCCAGGTCTTCGGGCAAGTCCCATTGGTAGATCCGGACCGGAGTCACTTCCGCTCCGCGCGCTCGCAACGCGTCCAGCAGATCTGTGTTGGACTTCCCATACTCCTGAACCGCGATGCGAGTTTCAGGCCGTCCCGCAATGGCGTCCAGCAGCTCGCGCCAGGTATTCGGTTCTGGAACATTCACCGTGATGGGCACTTGCAGTTCGCGCAGCACAGCGGCGGGTTTTGGTCCGCGGGCGACAACAGTAACGGAGCGCAGCGCTTCCGGAAATCGCTCCGCGGGGTATTGGGTAGCGAGAACTTTGTGCAGCGCCCTGGTTCCCACTCCGGTCAGCAAGATGATCATGTCGAATTCGCCTCGAAACAGCCGCTCGGCGAACTGGAACGCCTCCGCATTGTTCTCGATGGGAGCTTCTCTCATGGAGGGAGCTACAAACGGATCTCCTCCCTGACGCCGGATCAATTCAGCGATTTCATGGGCGCGACGGCTTTCAAATGCGATCACCCTGAGTCCGTCAAACGGCATTGGTAGAAGTTTAGCGCGGATTAGCTAATTACTCCGGCGTCCAATTTCTTCCTGGCGTATGCGAGGCTTCGCTCCAGGTCCACGCGCTGTTGTTGCTGGAGCGCAGCCTTGAACTCCGGAGGAGTCTCCGTGGCCCCATCCTCGATGACCATATACCCGTCAAACGGATGCCCCCGCTTGGCCAGAGCTACGAAGCGCGCAAATTCGGCCGCGTTCGCTTTGGGAAATGCTTTCCAGAAAGCGGGCTCAAGGTAGGGCACTACGCGCGGGGGACGGCCGGTGATGACTTCCAGTTGCATGCTTGCATTCGGACACACCTGCCGGTACAAAACCATGAACTTTAAAAAATCGATATTGCCGTCACCGAGCGCAACCCATTGGGCGGCGGCTCCACGCTGGTGTTCATATAGCACCGAGTCTCGAATGTGGGTGGTGACGACGTAGGGTCCCAGAACTTCCAGCGTGACCTGCGGATCTTCCATCACCCACATGGGATTGCCGGTGTCGAGACAAGATCCCACGAAATCTTTGCCGGATTGCTCGATGATGGTTCTGACTTCGCGCGCCTGCATGTCGCCAGCGTGGTTCTCTAACGCGATCTTCACTCCGGTGTCCAAGGCCTGTGACCGAACAGACCGGAAGACCTGAATCGTCTTCTCCATCAGGCGCTCGATGGGTTGTGCTCCGGTCCGATCATCGCTGGAACCCATGAAGCAGCGCATGGACGTCGCACCCACCGCTTTCGAAATACGCAATCCGCGAAGAAGGTACTCACCGGGTTCACCATAGGCCGGCCTCCAGCTTTTCGAGAGCGGGCAAATACAACCAATGCCGCCATCAATGGCGAGATGCAGTGCAGCCGCATGATCCTTGACCTGTGCGAGATAAGCGGGTTCCAGGCTTTCGTAGTCGCTCAGACTGGAGATCTGAATCGTGTCCAGCTTCAAGCCCGCGGCGTAGTTGAGCAGTTGGATGGCTTTCCAGCGGAACCCCCGGAGCGAGTAGGTGTCGAAGCCTAAGCGGATGCGCATGTTTCATCTTATATGGGGATTCGGCGGGAACTGCGGAGGAGGAAGAAGGGGCAAAGCACACACAAAAACGGCCCCGATTTCTCGGGGCCATCTGCATGAACCTTATCTACTGCGAACCCTCGAGGGGTTCAGGGCTACTTCTTGCCGCTTTTCTTCGCGGGCGCTTTCTTTGTAGCCTTCTTGGTAGCTTTCTTAGCAGCGTTCTTCATTGATTGATTCTCCCTAACATCTTTTAAATTTGCGATACGAGATCGCAGTGTGATTCATATATAAGGTTCTTTGAGAATAAAGTCAAGAGAAAAATGCATTGCGGTCGCTTCGAGAACTTTG
>JBBSHP010000438.1:0-4948 GCA_038232555.1 Bryobacterales bacterium | reverse complement strand
CTTTGTGCCGCAAAGCTCCGTTGGAACCGATGCCGCCGCTGACAGGTTCGACGAATTTCAGGTGACTCCCCTTCGTCTCACCGTCTGAAAACACTCACTTCTGCCACGGGCTGCTAGGAGCGACAGGTACGGGAATATACCGCTCCCTCTACACTCATCCTCCACACTCGGTACCAAGGTCGATAATCGTTACGGCGGCGGGCCAGGGACTGACAAGCTTCTTTAGTGGCTTGCGGCCCGATGCCGAGCGTTTCGATTTAACAAAGATCCGCAATTCTAGGTCCAGCACTCCTCCAGGGTGCCCGCCCACCAACCCAGCCTTGTCACGCCTATCAGCCTTTTTCAGTCCTACCTCGGTGTACGCACAGGCTGGATGCACCCAAACAATCTGTAATGGAACACAGGCGGCGGATAGCACTCAATCATGTAGCGGTGGTGGTGGATGCGAGAGCCTACGATTCAATACTACAATTACTGATCCAATGTCCACGCGCGGGGATAGAGTGACGGGGGTTGGCGGTTGCTTGTCATGCCAAGACCATCCATGCGAAAGGGCGGCGTGTGACGTTTCGCCTCCCTGCACGACGTGCACTTCCGATAATGATCCAAATATTGTGGCGGTCCTGGGCACCTTTGCAACTCCGGCTGCTGTGACGGTCTTCAATGTCCCTCAGGTGCAAGTCCCCCCTTCAACTTCGCGTGTCGAAACGATGGGGACTGCGGTGGCGGTCGCTGCAACAACGGTTGCTGCGCCGAATGCCGAGTCGAAGGTGACTGTCAGACGCCACCCAATACTGTATGCAGCGAAGGTCATTGTATCGCCACATCAAGTCCTATCATTCTTGATGTGGCAGGGAACGGGTTCTCGCTTACCGACGCCGCGCACGGCGTCGATTTCGACTTTTATGCCGCCGGAACGAAGATTCGCATCGCCTGGACGGCTCCTGGCTCCGACGACGGGTTTCTGGTGCTCGACCGGAACAGTAACGGGCGTATTGACAGCGCAAAGGAGATGTTTGGCAATATTACAGCTCAGCCGAAATCATCCGACCCGAATGGGTTTCTGGCGTTGGCGGAATTCGACAAGCCGGCAAATGGCGGCAATGGCGACGGTATGATCGATGCGCGAGACGCGATTTTCGCCAGGCTTCGGTTATGGCAGGACGGGAACCACAACGGCGTCTCCGAGAACAGCGAATTGTTCACGCTGGCGTCGCGCGGAATCGATTCGATCGATCTCGACTACAAGGAATCCAAATTTACGGACCGGTATGGTAATCAGTTCCGATTTCGAAGCAAAATCGATGACGCCGCGCATGCACACGTCGGCCGGTGGGCATACGACGTATTCCTAGTGAGGAGATAGCAGATTGGAATGAGCGGCTGGATTTGTGCCTTGATGTGTCTAACTTCGGGGATAGCTGTCGCAGCGAATACCTGTGCTCCTGTAACGGAAGATCGCAAGTTATCCCTGTGCCGCTACGTTCAACGGAAATACCGGCTCGCCGATGAATCTCGACCCTCGATTTCGGAGGTTTCCGAAATCAGTGGTAGTTGTTACCGCAAGCTCCGTTTTGTGGCCTCTGGTAAGCGAAAGTTTGATGTGAGCCTATACCTGACACCGGACCAGAAATTTCTCGTGCCTGAACTTTACGATTCCACAATCGACCCGATTGTCGAGGAAAAGCAGCGGCAACTGGCGATGCGGCGTGATTTAGAGAAAGACGATGGCCGTCCGTCGCTCGGGCCGGCGGATGCTCCCGTAACCATTGTTGTTTTTTCCGATTTCCAATGTCCCTATTGCCGCACATTTGCGCAGACCCTTAAACAGATCGCTTCAGAGGAGAAGCGAGTACGGTTTCTATTCCGGAATATGCCGCTGGAAATTCACGCTTGGGCAAAACCGGCCGCGGAAATAGCGGCCTGTGTGCAGATGCAAAGCCGCGAATCGTTTTGGCGAGTGCACGATTACCTCTTTGAGCACCAACGAGAATTGTCCCCGGAAAACCTGCGTCCGCAGCTTATGGGGTTCATTAGTACTCTGCGTGGCGTTCGGGTCGAGCAGGTTGGCGAGTGTGTCGATAAGCAACTTGCACGTCCACGCATCCAGAGAGATCTTGCCCTTGCTGCGGAAAACAAGGTTAGCGGTACTCCGTCCGTGTTTGTGAATGGCCAGCCTGTTACAAGTGGCGCGCCGACGAGAGAATATTTGCTTACGTTGATCCGCGAAAACCTGCGCAAATAGTGCCTGTGCATAGTCGCGAGTATTCAGCGGCAATAACGCATTGATGCGTGCTCCACCGCTCGTTGGGCCTTGTAGGTCCAATGCTTTCCGGCATTCACGACTGTTCTGTAACCCAAAACCAGTTTCCAAGTATGACATCGCTGTCGCGGCCCGTATCCTCGGTGAGTCGAGTGCCTCGGGACCCTCCACTTTTTCTCATTCTAACTTTTCGCTTGACACCACATGTGATTTAGTACTAAATAATTAGTATGCGATCTAAGAGCAGCACCCTCACCGAACAGGAGCTCGAGATTATGAAGGTTGTCTGGGGCCGGGAGACCTGCACAGTGCGGGACGTTTACGAAACCATGCTGCAACGCCGAAAGATCGCGTACACCACCGTGATGACCATGATGAAAATCCTGGAACAAAAGAAGTATCTGAAAAGAACCCAGGAAGATCGCACGTATGTCTATCGTCCGGCCAAGCCTCAAAATCAGGTGATCAAGGGGATGGTGCGGGAGTTTGTAGACCGCGTATTCAACGGCGCTGCTGAGCCACTCCTGGTTCATCTGGTCGAGGACCGCTGCTTGTCGCGCAAAGACCTGGATGACATCGCGCGGATGATCCGCAAGGAGCAATGAATGAGCGGCTTCTGGCTACACAATCTCGGGTTCTACAGCCTCCAGATCGCTGTAGTTCTGTTGGTGGGCGGCGCCGTCCTCGAACTTCTTCGCGTGCGCATGCCGAGCTGCCGGCTGTGGCTTTGGCAGGCGCTTTTGATCATTTGCGTACTGCTTCCGCTGGCTGAACCTTACGCAGAGTCCAGTCCTGAAGCGGGCGTCAGGGTCTCGGTGGCTTCGACGGCTTTGGCCGTCGGGCCGCGTGCTGAACCAGCGGGCATTACGCTCGCCCAACTCACTGCCGCTATTCTGCTGGCAGGGACTTTTGTCAGGTTTGCATTCCTGATCCTGGGATTCTACCGGCTCCGTCGCTACCGCCGCGAATCGGAATTGGCTCCGTCCGCCGGTCTCGCTCTACAGAAGCGGATCGGCGTGACCGCCGAAATCCGGGTGCTCGATACTATTCCCGGCCCTGTGACGTTCGGCCTGTTCCGCCCGGTGGTCATCGTCCCTGGCCGCTGGATCGACAATGAGTCGATCCTCTGCCATGAATTGATCCATGTTCGACGCAAGGACTGGCTTGTACACGCGGCGGAAGAGTGCATACGGGCTATCTTCTGGTTCCATCCATTGGTCTGGTGGGCCATCGCAAAAATTCAACTTGCGCGGGAAGAAGTGGTGGATCGGGAAGTAGTGACAATCACCGCTGCACCAGCCCGGTATCTGGAAACTCTGCTCGAAATTGCCGCCGCTAAATCAGGTCTTGAGCTGGCGCCGGCTCCCTTATTCCTTCGTAACCGCCATCTTCGACAACGGGTGGCGTCCTTGTTGAAAGAGGTTCACATGTCTCGAAAGCGACTGAGTTTAGCGACGGCAAGCTTTTGCGCTGCCATTATCGGCACGGCCTGGTTCGCGGTCCATGCATTTCCGCTCCAAGCCGCGCCGCAGCAACAGGCGGGGGACTTTCCGATCGCGCACAAAGTCCAGCCTCAGTATCCGGCGGAGGCCAAAGAGAAACACATCGAAGGCGACGTGGCGATCAGAATTCAAGTTGACCAGCATGGACTCGTCGCGGCCGCCCAGGTTATCAGCGGACCCGACGAGTTGAAGCAAGCCGCTCTCACTGCCGTTCGTCAGTGGACATTCACGAAAACCGCACAGCTCCCGGCCACCACCGATGTTCAGGTTTCATTCCGGTTGGAGGAAGGTAAGGTAGAGCCGCATTCCAATCTGCCTGGGGTTCAAACCACGCCTTCTAACGACGGCGTGCAACGGATTCGCGTGGGCGGCAATGTCCAAAGCACGAACCTAATCACAAAAGTGAGCCCAGCTTATCCGCCCGAGGCCAAACAAGCGCGAGTGCAGGGCCGGGTCCGATTGAATGTTCTGATTGGCGAGGACGGCGTTGTAAAGGACGTGGTACTGATCGAAGGCCAACCAGTGCTGGCCGACGCTGCCATTCCAGCAGTCTGGCAATGGGTTTACCGGCCTACGCTGCTTAACGGACAGCCGGTGGAAGTAGTAACGCAGGTCGACGTGAACTTCTCGCTCCTCCCGTAAGGAATTGCGCTGGCTTACCGGCTCTTAAGCCAGCGCCAGAAACCACCCCGGCCATCGACGGAGACGCCCATCTCTTTTTCGATGGCCCCCAGGTCGAGTTTCACAATATCCGCAAAGCGCCCCTTTAGTACAAAATCAGGGACCCCTTTTGCGAACTGCGCGGCCTGATTTACGTCCCCGCCGAAGTTGATGGAGACCTCTCCGGTTTTACGATTCACAGTGGTACGCTCATCGGCGTCGGCCAGGATCTGCAACAGTTGCTCGGAGAACTTGCGATGGCGGATGCCAAAGTTGTCGTCGAACGAAAATTTCCGCGCCCACTCCGGGGCGGCGCCGAGCGTTTCCTCGAATAACTCGCGCAAAGTTTCTGAAGAAGCCGTCAACAAATCCGGAAACCCGGGCTGCCCTTCATCGATAGCCGCCCGCATCGCGCGTACCTTCGGGTTCATTCGCAACAGGTAGGCGCGATAGAGGGCCGTCCCGATTTCACGCGTGATTTTCCGTGCCACCTGGCCCGCTACAGATTTGTTCTCCGGGATGG
>JBBSHP010000437.1:0-4972 GCA_038232555.1 Bryobacterales bacterium | reverse complement strand
CTTTCCCTTTCTTCCCGTGTAATAGGAGCGAATCACCAGTGTGCTGGGGTTCTGTAGCTTGACCACCGCGCGTGAAACCGCCTTTCCGGAGGAGTCTGTGACCGCCTTCGACCGCGCGAGTACTGCTCTGGGCCGAGAGAACCATCGCACACATAAAAGAGAAGAACAATAACTTCATGACACTTCTTTCGCGGCAGATCCGCAATTTCTCTGATAACTCCAAACGAAGTCAATTACCGCACCGACTGGAGCGGCCACAAGAAGAATATCCGCTCGGCTCATCCAATGCTTCAAGAGCGGCCAATTACTTCCGAGGAAAAAACCCAAGCAAGCGATGCACATCACCCAAAGTACCGCGCCCACAGCATTGAAGATGGAAACGCGAAGCCAGGAGCAGGTCACCCCGGGGCTGTTTTCCGCCCAATGCAACCGGGCAGGGCGTGGCCGCGGCGATTGCTTTACGAGTCAAGGCCGATGGCACCCAGACCGTCGAGCCGCTCCTTAAATTGAATCAGACCACCAAAAATTGAATCAGACCACCAACAAATATGAAGCTGTGCCGCTGAGTATCGGTGACGCCTCCGACCAGTTGTTCCCGCTGGCCTTTGGAACCGGCTTCCGCAATCGCTCATCGCTGGCAAATGTCACTGCCGCCATCGGCGGCGTCAGCGCCGAGGTGAGGTACGCCGGCTTACAGGGCAGTTTCATTGGGCCTCGATCAGGCCAATATTCTCATCCCGCGCAGTGTGGCGGGACGCGGCGACGTGGACGTCGTCTTAATCGTCGATGGCAAAAGCACCAATGCGGTCACCATCAACGTGAAGCGTCTCTACGGTACCGGGATCCGGTAAAGGTTTCGCTGCACGGTTGTGTGCGTGAAGGCGTAAACTTCAGCGGTCGGGCCTGGGGCGACGTCGTTGGACGGAATCACACGCGCTCCCGGCAGTCTCGCAATTTCCGCGGGGGAACGAATGGTTTTGGGGAAAGTCGCGGGTAATAGGTGGCCCGGCGGCAGGGGCACCACTTCAGTCTGATCCTTCTTGACCCCCAACACATGCTCGACGAACAAATATCTCCCGTCGCCAGACCACTCCAAGCGCGCGGCCAGGTTGGGAAGTTGCACCGGAGCATCCCCATCGAGCTGGAAAATCACGCTACCCGTTGGCGGCGATCCCAGGAACAACGACCGTCGGTCGGCCGATACGCCCAACACACCAACCACCGGCAAATCCATCGCCTTCTGGAGGCCCGTGCCGTCCTCTCGGACGCGGTAAAGAAATGCGGAAGTCCCCTGCAAACGGCGGAAGAAGATTTCGTCGCCGGCGAACACCGGTTTCTCGCCCTCCACATTGGGGATTTGCCGGGGCGGTGAGCTGCGGTCGAGCGGCGCCAGCCACAGCCGGGTCTTGCCCGCTCTATCAGGCGAAGCCAGCACTACTTGCCGTCCGTCCGCGGAAATGTCGTAGGTACTGTGTCCGCCTACCAGCGGGAAGCCGGGCAGCAGCGGCTCGCTACGTCCGGATCCAGCTCCGCTATCCACAACTCGCTCGCAGTTCCCGTGCGGACCCGGTAACAGAGCCTTTTTCCGTCCGGCGTAAATTTCGGCTGGAAGGCCTGGCCTTCGAGCGAGATCTGCCGGTCCCCCGAAGAACCTTGCCGCAAGCTATCGTGCAGCCAGACGCTGCTTTGCGCCACTCCCACAGCCGTGATGAATGAACGGCCATCGGGCGCCATGGCGATTCCTTCTTCCTCGGTCGGTCCCGAGGTGATCTGCTCGGGCTGGCCATCCGGATAGCGCTGTCGCCAGGTGTGGAAAGCACCGCCGGCGTTCGAGTTAAAGTACATCCAGTCACCTTCGGGTGACCACGCCGCCACCATGCACTCACTGCCAGGCGGTCCCACCAGGTGACCCCGTGAACTGCCGTCCAGTGGGAGCAAACGGCAGGGCCCGAAGCCGCCGCTCTCATTCATTTCCACCAACAGCATGGATTTGCGGTCAGGCGAGGGGTAAGAACGATGCGCCATCGCCCGTTCATGAAAAGGTACGTAGAGGTCTCGTGACCCCGCCCGGCTCTCTTCGGCGGTCACGATCGCCATATGCATAGCGCTATTTTTGATCTCGGAACACAGCAGTTTTGATTTATCAAGCCATACCAGGCCGGAAGCATTGGGAAGCCACAGGCGCGGCTCTCCTCCCAGCACCGGCACGATCCACGTGTCCCACACTCGGCCCGACACAGAGTAGGCGATACGTGAACCATCCGGCGAAAAAGCTGGATCGTCTTTGGGCAACTCATCGTGCGTGAGCTGCACCGGCTCGCCACTGGGCAGCATCTTGACGTAGATTTGCCCGGAGGTAGCGAACGTCAATGGGCCGCGAATAAACGTCAGCATGCGGCCATCCGGTGAGAGCGCGGGCTCGACGACAGAGTCCGGCAGATTCGTGATTTGCCCCCACTCCGAGCGAACCGGGGCGGACGGCTTTCTCCAATGCAGGAGGGCCGCACCAGCCCCGCCTATCAGGGCCACGACTCCGGCGGCGATCGCGACCAGCCGGAGGGGCGACCGGGCCACTGGGCGAGCGGGCGTGCCCCCCGCTACTGCCGCCGATAGCTTGCCGGACTCAGAATCCTCTTTCAGTTCCTGCAGTGCCAGCTTGATGTCAACCATGTTCTGTGCGCGGCGCTCCGGGTCTTTGCGCAAACACCGGGTGATGATTTTCTCCAGCTCAAGCGGCGCCTCTGGAGCTATTTCGCGCACGGGTTTCGGTTCTTTCGTGAGGACCCCGGCCAGGATGGAGGCTTGCGACTCGCCCCAAAACGCACGCTGGCCCGTGGCCATTTCATAAAGCACCGCGCCGAAGCTGAAGATATCGCTCCGAACGTCCAGTGGCTTGCCTTCCGCTTGCTCAGGCGACATGTAGGCCGCTGTGCCCAGAATCATGCCTTCCGCGGTCTCGGCCTGCAGGGAGCGCGTGAGTGCTTCCTGCGATCCCGCACCGTGCTCCGTCAGTTTCGCCAACCCGAAATCCAGGATCTTAACCAGCCCGGTTTCCGATACCATGATGTTGGACGGCTTCAGATCCCGATGAATAATGCCCGCCGCGTGAGCGATGCTAAGCCCCTCGGCGACCTGAATCGCAATCTTGAGCAATTCGCTCAGCCGCATTCCCGTGCGTGGGATCAGGGCATCCACCGTCTTACCGGCGACGTACTCCATCACGATGTAGTCGCGCCCATTGTCAAGGGCGATATCGTAGATGCCGATAATATTTGGGTGATTCAGCGCTGATGCCGCTTGCGCTTCCTGAATGAAACGCTGCTTGCGTCCCTGGTCCGCCAGGCGCTCGGCTGGCAAAACCTTAATGGCCACGCTACGGTTCAGGCGCGGATCTCGCGCTTTGTAAACTTCACCCATGCCTCCGGCCCCCAGGGGAGCAAGGATCTCGTAAGGTCCCAGACCAGACGAGTACCGTTGACAAGAGGCATACTCTTCTCTACGGCACCGGGATCCGGTACAGGTTGCGCTGCACGGTTTGGCGCGTAAAGGCGTAAACGTCACCGGTCGGGCCTGCCGCTACGTCGTTAAATGGAATTACTCGCACTCCCGGCAGTTTCGCAAGCTCCGCCTCGGAGGGAAAGCCTTTGAAAAAACTCTCTGGCAACTCGTGGCCCTGCGACAATGGCAGCACGTAAGTCTTCCGAGTGCCCACGATTCTACCGTCTATGAACAAGTATTTGCCGTCGGCGGACCACTCCAAGATCCATGGTGGGCCGGGAACCAGGAGTGAGGTGCCGCCTTGGATCCGAAAAATTTCCAAAAGTCTTTCCTTCGTCGACCCCAAGACCAGCGACCGGCGCTCCGCCGATACGCCCATCACTCCAATTACCGGCAGATCAGTCGCCTTCCTGAGACCTGTGCCGTCCCCCCGAACGCGGTAAAGAAAGGCGGAAGTTCCCTGCAGGCTGCGGAAGAAGACCTCCCCGCCGGCGAACACCGGCTGCTCGCCCTCCACCTCGGGGATTTGCCGGGGCGGCGAGCGGCGGTCAAGCGAGGCCAGCCACAGCCGCGTCTTGCCAGCTTGATCGGGCGATGCCACCACCACTTGCCGGCCATTCGCGGAAATGTCGTATGCACGGATATTGACCCCGATACCAGCCAATGCAAAACCAGGCAGCAGCGGCTCGCTGCGTCCCGAATCCAGCTCGGCCATCCACAACTCGCTCGAAGTCCCTGTGCGGACGAGGTAACAGAGTTTTTTTCCGTCAGGCGTGAATTTTGGCTGGAAGGCCTGACCTTCCAGCGAGATCTGCCGCTCCCCGCGGCCATCGTGCAGCCAGACGCTGCTCTGCTTCACTCCCACGGCGGTTATAAACGAACGCCCATCGGGAGCCATGGCGATTCCTTCTTCTTCCGTCGGTCCCGAGGTGATCTGCTCGGGCTGGCCATCCGGATAGCGCTGTCGCCAGGTGTGGAAAGCACCGCCGGCGTTCGAGGTGAAGTACATCCAGTTGTCTTCGGGCGACCATGCGGCAACCGTGCATTCACCGCCAGGCGGTCCCACCAAACGCCCGCGTGAACTACCGTCCAGCGGGAGCACCCGGCAGGGCGCAAAACCGCCGCTTTGATTCATTTCAACCATCAGCATGGATTTGCGGTCGGGCGAGGGATAAGACCGGTGCGCCATGGCCCGCTCATGCAGCGGCACGTAAAGGTCTCGCGACCCGGCCCGGCTCTCTTCGGCGGTCACAATAGCCATATGCAAAGCGCTATTTTTGATCTCGGAAAACAGCAGCTTTGATTTGTCGAGCCATACCAGGCCGGAAGCGTTCGGAAGCCATAGACGCGGTTCTCCTCCCAACACCGGCACGATCCACGTGTCCCAATTTTGGCCCACTACAGAGTACGCGATGCGCGAACCATCCGGCGAAAAAGCGGGATCGTCTTTGGGCCACTCATCGTGCGTGAGCTG
>JBBSHP010000436.1:0-4975 GCA_038232555.1 Bryobacterales bacterium | reverse complement strand
TGCCTAATGCCTATTTCGATTCGCTCGGGATTCCGAGATTAACTGGCGGCCGATAGCTCAACCCGCCGAACCGCCGGATGCGGACCCGCATGTCCGGTGGTGTAACAGGGAAAGCTGGCGACAGCCTACCTATGTTTATTCCTGAATAGCCCGAAGCAAATTACGCCCGCCTACCGGTCGATAAGCCAAGCGCGGACCGCGATCCCACATTGCCTTATACCGCGGCGCAGTAATCTGATTAGCACTGCTATTCTAGGCCAATGAACATTTTGGCGCGCTTTGCGGCTTCGCTCGGCTGCCTGGCGATAGCCTGGCCGGCTTTCGCCGCTGACCGGTTTCCGGTCGACTGGACCAAGCTGCAGCCGCAGATTCTTGATTACTACACCGCTCTGCTGAAACTGGATACCAGTAACCCTCCCGGCAACGAGACTCTGGCCGTGGATTACCTGAAACCAATATTGGATCGAGCCGGAATTCCGAATCAGGTATTCGCGCTGGATCCCAAACGGGCCAACCTGGTAGCTCGCTTGAAGGGCAATGGAACCGAGCGTCCCATTATCATCATGGGCCACACGGATGTGGTCGGCGTGCAGCGCGACAAGTGGCCCCTCGAACCGTTCCAAGCAATCCGCAAAGATGGCTTCATCTGGGGCCGGGGGTCGTCCGATGACAAGCCTCACGTAGTAGCCAGCCTGATGGCGATGCTACTGCTCAAGCAGCTGAGTGTGCCGCTCACGCGTGACGTGATCTTTGTTGCCGAGGCGGGCGAAGAAGGAACCAGCAGCGTTGGCATTGACTTCCTGGTGAAGCAGCACTGGGCGGATATCGCCGCGGAATATGCGCTGGCCGAGGGCGGTCACGTATCTTCTCGCGACGGTAAAGTGCGCTTTGTCGAGATCACCACCACCGAAAAGGTCCCGCGAACTACGCGTCTGGTAGCGCATGGCACCGCCGGCCACGGATCGCGCCCCCGCGTGGATAATCCGCTCATCCATTTGGCTGCCGCACTGGCAAAATTTCAGAGTTGGCAGCCACCCATGCGACTGAACGACACCACTCGGACTTATTTTGAGCGGCTCGCGACTATCAGCGGCCCGGATGAGAAGCTCCGCTACAATCAGGTCACTGACCCCGCCAGGACAGAAGGCATTCAGAAGTATTTCGCCGAGCATGAGCCGGGACACTTCTCAATTCTTCGCACCTCCATCGTGCCCACCATTATCAAGGGCGGATTTCGTTCCAACGTCATTCCTTCGGAAGCCGAAGCCACACTCGATATCCGGGCTCTGCCGGACGAGAATATGGACCGCCTCTATGGCCAGATACGTCAGTTGCTATCCGATCCCGTGGTCGAGATCCTGCCCGCTCGCGATGACGGCCGGCCATTCGGAACACCGTCCCGCTTAGATACGTCCCTGTTCAAAGCACTGGAACATGCCCAACAAAAGATGTTCCCGGGAGCAATCACAATTCCATCCATGCTGACCGGGGCCACCGATATGGCTCAGTTGCGCGCCAAAGGCGTTCAGGCTTACGGTTTCGGCCCCATCGTGGATGAGAAGGAGGTTGAATTGCATGGCGCCCACTCCGACCAGGAGCGCATGCTCGAAAGCTCTGTCTACCGAATGACCGAGTATCTTTGGAACGCGTTGATCGAGGTAGCCGCCGCGAAGCAATAGGCTTGGGCGGCCTGGCGAGGAGATTGCAAAATGAGCGTGGACGACGAATTAAAAGAGCACGCGGAACATGCCCGGGCTCCCTTCGAAAAACGTGTGGCGGCGACCATGGCGATCATCGCCGCCGCGCTCGCCGTGGTGTCCGTCATGGGCCATTTATTCACGACTGAGGAACTCGTTAATCAGCAAAGGGCTTCCGATCAGTGGTCCTTCTTTCAGGGCAAAAAAAATCGCGAATACCAGTCCGAGGTTGCTCGGGACCTGCTAGCCGCAGCCAAGAGCGAAAAATCCGTAGAGTACGGAGCTAAAATGGAGCGCTACAAAAAAGAGACCGAAGCCATCCAGGAGAAGGCCAAAGAGTTCGAGCAAGACAGCCACTTGAAAGGCAAGCAGGCGTTGCACCTGCACTTCGGCGAAATCTTCCTGGAGATTGCCATCGTGTTTGCCTCACTCGCGATCCTGACCAAGCGGCCGATGCTATGGTGGACCGCAATCGTCTCCGGCGCCCTGGGCGGGGCCATTGCGCTGACTGTCTTGATGGTGCATTGAGAGAGCCCCGCTGCCTCTTTAGCTACTTCTCCAGCTTGTAGATTGCGAGGCCCGTCAACAGCTTCGGGTAGAAATCGGTCGACTTCTGGGGCATCACCCCGCCCGAGAACGCTACCTCGGCGACTTGCTGAATCGTAGTCGGTTCCAGTAAGAACCCAATCTGTGCGCCGCCGCTGCGCACTTTCTCCGCAGCCGCATCCACCCCCCGCACGTACTCCAGGTGTTTCTCTTCGCGAACCGCCTCTTCGCTGATTCCCAGCACTTCGCCAAGTAAATACTCGTGCAGGATCTTAACGTCCAGTTCGCCAGGTTGCCGGTTGCGTTCATACAAATGGATCTGGGGCAAACCCGCTATCGCGATTCCGATCCGTACCTTATCCAGCGCGGGTTGGGCGAACAGAGTCTTCAATTCATCAATGGAGGCAAGCGGGCGGGTCTGCACTTTGGACAAGAATGCCTCGGCAGTGAAGCCATCGATTCCACTTACCAGCCGGTGGGTGGCCAAAATCCTGAGCCCCGGCGAGTGCATATTGACGAAGGTCATCATCACCTTGGAGGCATCCTCCAGATGTGGATTGGCATTCCTGTAGGCCAGCGCTGTTTCATAGCGGTGATGGCCGTCCGCGATTAGCAGTTTCTTGTCCGACATCAAGCGCCGGATTTCAGAGATGCGCTGTGGATCGGAGATCTTCCACACGCGGTGCACCGTGCCGTACTCATCCGTAACGCTCGCCGTGGGCCCGGCCTTCGCCGCTTCGTCCAGCAACCGGTCGATAGCGAGATCCGGGTCGGGGTACAACATAAAAATCTGTCCGAAGTGTGCCCCGGTGTGCCGTAACAGCTCCGTACGATCTTTCTTTGGCCCCGTGAGCGTTTGCTCATGCCGATGCACAACGCCTTTAGCGTATTCTTCCAAAGTGCACAGGCCGATGAATCCTTTTCTCTGTAGCTTCTCCTTGCTATCCGGAAGATTGAACTCTTGGAAATAGGCGTAAAAACTTGGCTCGTTTTCACGAACCAGCAAACCTTCGCGAATCCAGTCGTTCAGAAACCGAGCGGCTCGGGTATAAACATTCTCATCATCGGTGTCCGAAGGAAACCGCTCGCCGAGGATCACGCGCACTAGGTTATGCGGACTCAGAGCAAGATAGCGCGCTTGCATCGCTGGCGAGATCTTGTCATATGGTTGCGTGACTACTTTCTCGAGCGGACCCGCCTTGGAACTGTATCGATACGGTTGAAACGGATGTATGTTGGCCATCGATCAGGATAGCAAGGACCGCGTCGATAACTTACCGTTTAACGTGGAGTGATCAGCCCACCCAGCTTGTCCTGTTCCGATTCCGTCGCGCGCGGATACCTGGTTGAGTATGCTTCCAGATACTTCAGACCCGCGCCAGTGTTGTAAATGACGATCCTCTCTGTTGGCTTCAGAAATCCGCTCGCAAGCAACTTCCGCAGTGCCGCGATACATGCTCCGCCTTCCGGAGCCGCAAAGATCCCCTCGTCTGTCGCCAGTTCGATCCCGCCATCCAGGGCATCGTTGTCGCTCACCGCGATCGCCGTCCCACCGCTTTTTCGAACCGCGTCCAGGATCAGAAAGTCTCCGAGCGGCTTGGGCACTCGTAACCCGCTGGCAACGGTATGCGCGTTTTCCCAGAACTCGCTCCGCGGCTTGCCTTGCTCAAAGGCCCGCACCACGGGTTGACACCCCTCGGCCTGCACGGCAATCATTTTGGGCCGCTTCGAAGAGATCCAGCCCATGCTCTCCATTTCTTCGAACGCCTTCCACATACCAATCAGTCCGACGCCACCGCCCGCCGGGTAGAAGATCGCGTCCGGCAGTTCCCAACCAAACTGTTCAGCGACTTCATAGCCCATCGTCTTCTTGCCTTCGATACGGTACGGCTCTTTCAGCGTGCTGACGTCGAACCATCCTTCAGCGTCTTTGCGCTCGGCAACCATTCTTCCGCAGTCGCTGATCAGACCGTTCACCAGGATCACATTCGCCCCGAATGCTTTACATTCGATGTAATTGGATTGCGGCACATCGCTCGGCATAAAGATGTGCGATTCCAGACCCGCCGCCGCGGCGTAGGCAGCCATCGCACTCGCAGCATTGCCAGCCGATGGAATCGCCACCTTGCGAATTCCTAACTCCACGCACATGGAAATCGCGCAAGATAACCCCCGCGCTTTGAAGGATCCAGTCGGGTTGATCCCCTCATCCTTTACCCATAGTTCGGAGGCTCCCACCCTTTTCCCAAGCCGGCCGGTCTTGATCAGCGGTGTCATCCCTTCCCCCAGAGACACTATGGAAGCTTGGTTTCGAACCGGAAGCACCGGCGCATAACGCCACATACTCGAGGGCCCTTGCGCCACTGCATCGCGATGCCAGGTCTGCTGCGCTTTTCGAAGATCGTAGCGCACCAGAAGCGGCCCCCCGCACGAGCAAAGATTCTGCACCGTGGCCGCCGCATATTGCTGGGCACAGAGGCTGCATTCCAGGTGAGTCAGATTGGTCATGGGTTATGAAATCATCATCGCATCGCATCGCCGCTGGGTTGTCCTGGTTGGGCCTGTTACAATTCCGAGTGGCTTAGCATCCTCTCGCCTGGCTTAGGTCAGGCACTTGGCCACTTGCTGTGCAGCAGGCTCACTCAACAAAAGTTATCTCAACGCCCCCGTTTGAAAGTGTGGTGCCCGGGGTGGGACTTGAACCCACACTCCCGTTGCCGGAAAAAGGATTT
>JBBSHP010000435.1:0-4977 GCA_038232555.1 Bryobacterales bacterium | reverse complement strand
GTACTGGCCTTCTTCCCCGCCGCATTCACAGGTGGCTGAACAAAGGAACTCACTGCATACCAGTCTGGTATCACACGTTTTAATAATATGGATGTACAAGTAATCGCCGTCAGCACGGACAACTCACCTTCGCTGGCTCGGTTTAAGAAAGACTTGAACGCCGACTTTCCGATACTGAGCGATCAGATGCGAAAGGTCTCAGAGCTGTACGGGGTGTTGGTTGCAGACCGGGGATTTGCGAACCGGACAACGTTCGTCATCGATACCGAGGGCAAAATCGTGAACATCGATGAGGGTCAGGCAGCGCTCGATCCGACCGGAGCCGAGACAGCCTGTACACGGATTAAAAAGAAAACGCCATAAACTCACTCGAAGAACTTCTCGCCCGGCTTGCGATACCGGTAGGCCTTCTCTTCGTCGATCTCGACGCCAATCCCGGGTGTGTCTGGTACGCGGATGCGGCCATTTTCGATCATCGGTGCTTCCGCGTTCTTTACTAGTTCATCGAAGAATGGCACACTCGCGGCGTGCCATTCAAGCGCCAGCAAATTGGGTATTGAAGCGGAAAGATGAACGCCTGCCATGGTGCCCAGCGGGCCGCTGATATTGTGCAGGGTCAAGTTGACGTAGTGCATATCAGCCATTTCGGCGACTTTGCGGCCTTCCCAAAGCCCCATTTTTTGTACGTCCGGCGCAAGCACGCGCAATCCGGCATCCGTGATCAGCCGCTGGAAATCGAGGCGATGGTAATGGTTTTCGCCTGTCGCGATCGCAGTACGCGTGTTGCGCTGCACTTCCCCAATAGCACGAATATTTTCCGGCGGCACCGGGTCTTCCAGCCAAAGTAATCGATGCGGCTCCATGGCCCGGGACAGCTCGATAGCTGCCTGAACACCGTAGTTCCAATGGCAATCGATGGCCAGGCCAACACTTGGCCCAACGGCTTTTCTTACGGCTGCAACCAGCGTTTCGGCGTAATCGATTTCTCGTAAACTCAGGTCGCGATTGTATTCGTCTGTTTCGTAAGGAGTGGGAACATCGACATCGAATTTCAGAATTTGGAACCCCCGAGCCGCCATTTGCTGGGCCCGCGCACCGTACGACTCCGGTGTGAGATGATCCTGCTTCGATGCATCCCAGCCATGGTGTTTGAGGCTAACCACGCTCTTCAGTTCGCTCGCGATACCGGTTCGCATCCACTGGGGGATGCGCGGGACCAACAAAGGCGTGATGCTTTCGAGCGCCTCCCCAGCGTGACAATCTGCATAGATGGGGACGCTGTCCCGGTACTTGCCGCCCAGCAGTTGCCATACGGGCATCCGGTGGCGCTTGCCGAGTAAATCCAATAAGGCGGACTCGATTCCCCCCATCGCATGAAAGGTCAACCCTGGAGACGCGTGCACGCAACTCAATCGAAGCCGGCGAAGGATTTTGTCGATAGATACTGGATCCTCACCGATGAGAATGGATCCGAACTCGCGGATGGTGCCCGTCAGCCCTGGACCAAGGAACGCTTCCCCGTAGCCCGTGATCTTGTCGTCGGTCTCAATTTTGACCAGCGTCCAATCGAAATTCGCTTCCAGGACCGCCGTGGTAACATTCGTAATTCTCATTGAACTTGAATTCTAACTGAGCATAAGCAAGGAGTCCGAATCTGTCACGAGTACTGGTAACTGGCGCGCAAGGCTGTATTGGCAGTTGGATCGTGAAACAACTGCTCGAGCGCGGTTTAGAGGTTTTGATTTACGATCTGGACCCGAATCCTGTACGGCTGACCAAGATCGCGGGCGACCTCGATCGGAGCAAGCTCAGGATCGAAGTTGGGCGCATTGAGGACACAGCCCGGGTGAAGTCGCTAGTGAAGGACGGTGGCATCACGCATGTCGTCCATCTTGCAGCGGTCCTGATGCCTTTTTGTCAGGCGAATCCCGTCACGGGAGGACTTATCGACGTGATCGGGACGCTTAATGTATTTGAAGCCGCGCGCGATTGCGGCCGGGAAGTCCGCGTTGTGTACGCGAGTTCGTCAGCGGTCTGGGGTCCAGACGATGCTTACGAAGATCGGAAGCTTTCTGAAGACGATCCCCTGAAACCCGCCACGCATTATGGCGTCTTCAAGCAGGCCAACGAAGGCAACGCCCGGGTGTTCTTTACAACTAATGGCATTTCGAGTGTGGGCCTGCGACCCTGGGCGGTGTATGGATTCGGTCGTGATTTGGGTTTAACTGCCGATCCAAGCCTGGCGATACAGGCGGCGGTGAACAACCAGCCGTTCCAAATCCGGCTGAGTGGGCGCATGGATATGCAGTACGTGGAAGACGTGGCCGAGACCTTCACCAGTTGTGTGTTAGCGACGTTCCCAGGAGCGCACGTCTTCAACCTGGCAGGTGATGTGACCAGCATGGATGACTTTATCGGGGTCCTGGATCAGGTGCGCCCAGGCGCCAAGCGACTGATCACTGCGAGTGGACCGCAAGTTCCGGTCGCCAATCAGATGGATGATTCGCGGCTACGGTCGCATGTGCCGGATCTTCCAAACACTACACTTGAAGACGGTATTCGAAAGAGCATCGCGCTTTTTGAGCGGCACCGTTCTACCTAAACTCCAGTGCGGTGATCTCTCCCACTGTGTTCCTTTGCCCATCGGGCTTGGCCACGTATTCGACTGTGACATCGCGCGGAGAAAACGTTCCGCACGTTAACTGCAAGCTTTTCCCTGGCGAATTGGTCGTCACCACCTGTCTGGGATAGGGGACATACAGCGCAACTTTGCGTGCTCCGGTAATAACGTGTAAGACAGCCGCAGTTCCCAAGCAGTCGAGTTGAACCAGTTTTCCATCGATGCGCTGGTTGCCCTGTCGATTTCGCCAGCTCTTAGGAACGTCTTGCGAGCGTGGAGGGTCGAACTCTGCTGGAGTTGCCTGAATTTCTCGCAGCGTGGCCTCCATCGCGTCGATCTCATTCGGTTTTTTTGCCAATGCTCGCCCCTGTTTCGCGGCTACCAAGGCATTGTCTTTATCGCCGTTATAGAACTGGGCAAGAGCCAGGTTTTCCCAGACGTTGACGTTGCGCGGCGCCAGGCGCGCTGCTACCCGCAGTTGTTGAATGGCCTCCGGATAGCGATGGCCGCGCAGGTACAAATGCCCAAGCAGATGGCGCGCCTGCCAGAAATCGGGATCGATCTCTACGGACCTTTGGAGGTCTTTCAGAGTCTGGCTACTATCCGCTCCGCTGGTGCGGGCTAAGTCCGCCTTTTCGAAATAGATCCGCGCATTGGTGCTGCCCAGGCTGATCGACCGTTGATAGTGCGCCAACGCCTCGTCATTTTTGTGTAGGGCCAAAGCAGCATCACCAAGCCCCTCTTCGATGACGCTCGACTGGGAGTGCTCATGATTCAGTCTCTTCAATTTCGGTTCAGCATCGCCGGCCTTACCCAGATTGATCAACAGATCCGCCAGTACCAGCACAGCCTCAGAGGGCGCTAGTTGCTGCGGCCGAACTTCGTCATTCGATTCCAGGGGATCCGTCTTGAGCACGCTTCCCGCGAAACTGTTGCCGGTCACGTACTCCCGCAGGTCTTGTAGAACCTGGCCCGGCGACTTGGAATAGACCCGGTCGAGAGCATCGACCGATGGCGTACCGCTCGCGATCAACGCGAGCAGCTTGCTCCGTCCCTCCGAATAACGCGAGTCCATATTGAGCATGTGTACCAAGGCCCAGCTTTCAGCGTAAAAAATCCCAACCTTGCTCTGCTCGTTATACAGGGGAGAATCGTGATCGACTGCCATTAGGGTGGATAGGTCAATCAGGCGTTCATGACGCAAAGCTAAAAGGTGCGCTGGAATCACCTCGCCTAGTTTGATTTGGGAGTTGGTAATTTCAACCGTGGAAAAGAGTTCCGCAGTGCCTTCGTTCAGCCACAAAGGAACGGGGACCCCGCTGTGCCGCATCAGCACGTGCACGTACTCGTGAAACACGACGCGATAGATCTGGGCGCCCGTGTTCTGCATGGCAATGTAATCGCGGTCGTGCCCGGCCTGGTAGAACCCTGCCATGCTCTTGCGCCGCGCGTCTTTATACTCATTGAACTCTTTCTCAGTGCGAAACACGAAGATCCGGAGAGGCGGCCCGGGGTTTAGCTGCCCTGTAGACGTTTTCAGCAGTACCTGCCGGATCTGCTCGAACCGGCGCAGCACTTCTGCGCCGTTGCTTACGCCCGCATCGGTGAAGAGTTCCACGCGGGAGGTTGAAAAGCGAAGCCAGCGCTCCTCACCCCGAGCCGTTCCAAAAACAAATGAACAGCAAAATGCTGTAATCAGCCATCCCGTTAGGCAGTAGATTCGTGCGCGTAAAAGCATAACAGGAAAGCGCTTACGTCCTCCAGTATAGGGCCAATAGGAAATTTCGATTGGACGCGCGCTCAGGGCCGGCGCTAGCCTGGATGCATGCCTACGATGTACGTTATGGAACCACCCCCGTCCCAAGTCGATCTGCTTCATCGCATTAGCAGCATTGTGAGCTCGGAGTTGTCGCTCGATGAGATGCTGGGTGAGATTGTTGGAGTGACCGCGCAGGTAACTGAATGCGATGCCTGCCTTGTTTATCTATTGGAGCGCGAGAGCAGCGAGATGGTGCTGCGCGCGTCTCAGGTGCCACATGCGGCGGACCTGGGTAATCTCCGGATCAAAGTTGGCGAGGGCGTTACTGGCTGGGTTGCGGAGCACATGTCTGTTGTAGCATTGGCTCAAAATGCGTTCGCAGATACTCGTTTTAAACACTTCCAGGCCTTGGTGGAGGACACTTACGAAGCATTTCTGTCTGTGCCTCTGGTGAGCGGCGGCGAGGTGATCGGCGTGATCAACGTGCACCACCGGCAGGCGCATGCACACAGCCCAGGCGAAGTCTCCCTGTTGACCTTTGTTGGTGAGCAGATGGGCGGGGCGATTTCAAAATCGGTTCTGGCCGACCAGAATGTAC
>JBBSHP010000434.1:0-4985 GCA_038232555.1 Bryobacterales bacterium | reverse complement strand
TCGCAGTCACGTGATCGGACGCTGTAAAGCCGGTGGTCTCGCCAGGCTGCGACATCAGGTTCACAAAGCATGCTTTGATGGCGGGAGATCGTTGGATCGCGAGTGGGATGTCGTCCACCAGAAGGTTGGGAATCACGCTGGTGAAAAGGGAGCCCGGGCCGAAGGTGATCAGATCCGCTTCCGCGATGGCCGCCAGAGTTTCTGGCAGCGGCTTGCACCCGCCCGGGGCGAGACGAATACGATCAATGCGTGAGCGGCTTTTACTGATCTTCGTTTCTCCTCTGACTATGGTTCCATCGTCAAGGACCGCTTCGAGTACCACATTGCCCGCAGTGGCCGGATAAATCCGGCCCCGGATTGCGAGAATTTCAGAAGAAACCTTCACGGCCTGCGCGAAATCCCCGGTAATATCGGCCAGCGCCGTCACGAAAAGATTTCCAAAACTGTGACCCTTTAAACCGCGTCCTTCCGAGAATCGATACTGGAAAAGCTTGGAAAGCAAAGCCTCGTCTTCGGAGAGCGCCACCATGCAGTTCCGGATATCTCCAGGCGGCAATACGTCAAACTCCCGGCGCAAACGCCCGGAGCTGCCTCCGTCGTCAGTAACGGTAACTACCGCTGTAATCTCGATTTCGCGGGGCTCTTGCGTGTAAGCCTTCAGACCCTGCAATAGCGTGGACAGGCCTGTGCCTCCTCCTATCGCTACGATGCGAAGCGGTGTCATCGATGGGTGGGATTGGTTCTGTAGCTCTAGTTAAGCGACGGGCTGATCGTCATCGTAAACTGGGACGAATTCCAGGTCTTCTGCTTCCATAACCTGATCGCACTCCAGGCACCGGACATAATCAATCCCGTCGCGCCTGGCTAGAATTTCAGTGCGCGTGTGCTGGCAAATTGGCATAGAACGAGCCGATTTCCTTATTCTAAACATCCGGCCTGCGTTGTCAAGCCCAAATTTCCCCTACTCCGGGTCTATCCCAGCCATTCCTGTCCGGCATCCCTGCCTCACTGGCCCGGCAAAAGGCTGCGCTGTCCTGCGTCCGGGCCAAAATCCCGAAACAATTTTTGGAAAAACGCCGGTCCGTTCAGGGGGGGCGCCCAATCGAACACCGCCCCCTGGCTCTTGAGCTTCGCCGATAACGCTGCAGTATCTACATCCTGCACGGGCTTGCCCGTTTTCAGCGCCATACTTGCCGCCACTCCGGCAGCCTGCCCGATGATCATGTACTGCGGCTCCATTCGGAGCGATGAGTACGCGACGTGGCTCGCCGAGAAGCACACTGGAACCAACAGGTTTACGGCCTGTTCGCGCTTCGGGACCATCACCCGGTAGGGGATCTGGTAGGGCGTTACCGCCACCTGCATGTCGCCCTCATTCTCAACCGCGCCATCAGGCGTAGCGAGCCGCTGGATATTGTGCGAATCGCTGTTGTACGAACCCATCCCGATCACATCCGCTTTCTTTAAATCGGTCTGCACGTCCTTCTGCGTCGCCACAAAGTCCCCCACCATTCGTCGAGCTTCCCGGATGTAGAGCTGATGCGGCCAGCGATCCGTATCCAGAAATTCGTCTTTCGCCAACCCCCAACCGTTCACTTCCTGTTGCAGCGATTTCGGGACACGCGGATCATGCGCCAGAAAGTAGAAAAAGCCCTTGGTGTAGTCCACGTGATCTTGCCAGATGCGCGCCCGCTGCGCATAGTTGCCATCCGGATATCCCCAGCTCTTCCCGATATAGTCGGTTGAAAACGCCCCTTGATTATTGATATCGGCCTTGTGGTTGGGAATCTTAGCAATCAGTGTCACCTGATGCATGACCGGCGCTACCCCGTTGGCCTTAGTGCTCGCTTCCAGCAATCGTGCCAGCAGCTCATAGCGATGAGGGTCGTAGCCGGGCGGTTTGGGAAACGCCACTTGGTTGGCCGGATCATCCGACAAAATCATGCGGAAATTGTAGGCCTGCACCTTTTTATCAGCCGTGCCTGCAGCCGCTTTCGGACCCGGGTCCACCTCGGGCAGCAGCTTTCCGTTCGCATCCCGAGGAGACACCCGCACCAAAAACTGATGCAGGGGTGTTTTGTCCCGCACTCCGGCCAGCGCCTCTCCATACTTCGACTGCGATTCCCGGCCTACCGTGTACTCCACGCCCGCTTGCGCCATCAGATCGCCTTCATATCCGCAATCCGCGAACATGCGCCCGTCGAACTTGGAACCGTCTTCCATCACAATCGAGGTTATGCGCGTTCCGGATTTCGTGACGCCTGTCTTCTCGCGTAGACGATGCCGCATGACCACCTTCACCCCCGCTTGATCCAGCATTTCGCGAAATACTTGTTCGCCCACTTTCGGTTCATAGAACCACGCGACATCCTGCGCGTAACGCCCAATGTCATATTTGCGCCCTACCCGCCAATAGAACTCGAGCGCGTAGCCGCCCAACACTTCTTTCTTGCCGAAATCGGTTCGCGACAGCCCACCCGTAGCCATGCCGCCCAGGTGCGTGCCGGGCTCAATCAGAACCACCCGCAGACCCTCTCGGGCTCCGCTCACAGCCGTAATCACCCCTCCTGCAGTTCCGCCGTACACAACCAGGTCATACGTCTCCGGTGCCGCCGTTTGGGCAGCCAAAGACATTCCCGGGCAAAACAAAGCTGCTACTACAAATAGGAATCGCATCGTTTCCGCTATGATACGAGATCATGAGGAACTTCAGGAATCTAGCGATCGCGTGCCTGGCGGCGGCCCTGACAGCCGGTACCGCCATAGCCCAGTCATACCAGGCCCAGATTACAGGCGTTGTTCGCGATAGCACCGGCGCCGTGATTCCGAATGCCCGGCTGAAAGCAACCAATATCGCTACTGGCGTGGAGTCCAGCGCTGAGTCGAATGACCAGGGCATCTACCGTTTCCTAGCGCTTCAACCCTCGCAATATAAAATATCGAGCAACATGACCGGGTTCAAAAGCTTTGAGCAAGGTCCGATCACCTTGCAGGTGAACGATGCGATCACACTGGACGTCACCCTGCAAGTTGGCGATGCCAGTGAAAAGGTTCTGGTGACTTCCGCAGCGGAACTATTACAAACGCAGACGGCGACTTTCGGACAGGTGATCAACACCCGCACGATCGAAAATCTTCCGCTCAACGTACGCGATCCGCTCGCATTGATCGGTCTGACTGCAGGCGTAACGTTCGGATCCAATTTCGGTAGCGGCGGAGGGCAGGAACTCGGACGCAACTTCTTCAAGTCGGATTTCAACGTGGGGGGAGGACGGTCCGGCTCGCAGGAGCTCTTGCTCGATGGTGCGGCCAATACCACTCCGGATGTCAATCGCGGTGTCATCAATCCACCCGTCGATTCTGTCCAGGAGTTCAAGGTGCAGGCCAACAGTTATGACGCGGAGTTTGGACGGACCTCAGGCGGAGTGGTCAACGTGATTACGAAGTCCGGCACCAATGACTATCACGGATTGCTGTACGACTTCGAGCGGCACAGCTTTATAGAAGCCAACAACTGGTTCAACAACCGCGCTGGCCTTCCCAATCCGTCCTTCAAGCGCCACCAGTTTGGCGCCAACGCAGGCGGACCCATTATCAAGAACAAGACGTTCATTTTTGGCGATTATGAAGGCTTGCGGCAGGGCTTCCCGGTCACGAACGTATCAACCGTTCCTACGGCCTTACAACGGGCGGGCGATTTCTCGAAGACAGTCGCCAGCGACGGGACTCCGATCATCATCTACGATCCGAGTTTGCTCACTACGCTTGCAAATGGGACGCGCCAGCGCACTCCCTTCATGAACAACATGATTCCGAGTAATCGCATCGACCCGGTTTCCGCAAAGATCGCAAGCTTCTACCCGCTCCCGAATGCCGCAGGGGACCCCATTACAGGGCAGAACAACTACATTCAGAGCGCTAAGTCGACCGTCAACACCGATAAGTGGGATCTGCGCGCCGATCAGAGCTTTGGAGAAAACACGCGCATGTTCGGCCGCTACTCCCAGCAGAAAGACGTACGCACCGTGCCCGGTCCTTTGCCTCTGCCCATTGGCGGCGGCCGCAGCACTACGGACACGTACCACCAGGCGGTGCTCGACCTCACACGCGTGATCACGCCCTCGCTGATCGGGACTGCCCAGTTCTCGTTCAGCCGCGCTCTCGCTGCTCAATTCGGCCTCTCCAATGGCTTCAATGTTAGCCAACTCGGTTTTCCAGCGAGCTTTACGGCGTTTACCGTTCCGCAGTTCCCAGCCGGTAGCATCAGCGACACGGCTCCGATCTCAAATGGCTCCGATTCGTTCACGCAGTACCAGCCCAGGAACGTTTTCGCGACCCGGGCTGGCATGGCGTGGTCCCGCGGCGCGCACAACCTGAAATGGGGAATTGACTGGCGCGTGCTCGATTTCAACGAGGGACAAAACACCTCTCCTACGGGCACCTTCAACTTCAACCGGGGTTTCACACAAGGTCCCAATCCGACCCAAGCCAGCCGCAACGGAGGGTTCGGATTCGCGGATTTCCTGCTGGGTATTCCCAACAACGGCACCATCCGCCAGCTCAATCCAATCTCAACTCAAGGCTTGTACTATGCTTTATTTCTTCAGGATGATTGGCGCGTCAATAGCCGGTTGACTTTGAATCTCGGTCTGCGATGGGACCTGAATCTGGGCAACCGGGAAAAATATAATCGGATCGCCTACTTCGATCGGGAAGCACCGAACCCGCTCGCGGGTCCCGCCGGATTGCCCAATCTCAAGGGCGTTCTACGCTGGGTAGGCGGCGAAAATTCACCGAACCAGCAGGAGACGCAGTGGACCAACTTCGCTCCGCGCCTGGGCTTCGCATTCAAAGTTACTCAGAAGGTGGTGGTGCGCGGCGGGTACGGGATCTTCTTCGTGCCTCGCAATATTCAGGGCAATGGCGATGGCGCCATCGAAGCCTTTCGCGATACTCCGTACGTGGCCAGCATCGACGGTGGTTTG
>JBBSHP010000433.1:0-4991 GCA_038232555.1 Bryobacterales bacterium | reverse complement strand
GCGTCCGCGCCCGCCAAGACGTCCGCGGGTGGCTCGGATAATCCCGCATCCCAGTGGGAAAAGGGCAGCCCCTGGACTGGCTTGCGTCCCAACACATGCACCTTGTGACCCGCGCTTTTGAGCTTCTGGAGCAGACGAGTGCCTAGAAAGCCATTTGCTCCCGTGACAGTTACATTCATAAAGCGTGCACATCCCGCCCGGTGCGTTCCAGCTCCGCAATTTCAGCCATATAAGCGTTCACGTCGGTCTTCCGTCGCATGCCTTCGCGCGACATGTATCGCACCTGCCCGAAGATGGGCCGCTCGCCGAAAGGCCGGTCATGCAGCCCGAGGCACCACAGGATGTTCGTATAGGTGTTGGGGTCGCGTCCGTCCAGCGCGTAACGATCGTGCAGATAGACCATGGTGTCCACCGCTATTTGGGGCGTCGACGACCATTCTACGATTTTCTTGCCCCAATACATGCGATAGTATCCGTGAATCTTACCGCGCAGCAGCAGCTCTTTTTGAGTTGCGTTCCACAGGTCGTCATACGTCCGCGCCTGCTCGAATTGTTCGGTGGTGTAGACGGGGTCGCGCTGGTCGGCTGCATGCTTCTCTAACATGTTGCGCGCCCACGCCGGCAAATTCGAGAGTGAAGTCAAGTCTTCAGTAAAACGCGCGAAATTGAACGCCAGTTCCCGGCGCACGATCAACTCCTCCAGATACTCGTCTGCAAACAGTTTATGTTCGAGAGCGTACTCCTTCGCGGCTAGCGCAATGGCGAGAGAAGAGATGTGCCCGAAATGCAGGTACGGGCTCAGATCGGAGGTGGCGTGCTTGGATGGCTCGTTGCGATGCATGGCGTAACTACGCAAGTTGTGGTTCAGAAAATGGTCGAGGTGCTTGCGAGCTTGCGACGATCCGCCATGAAAGGACAATGACGGCGCGACGGCGTGATCAATTTCACAGGACGCAACCAAGCCAGCGAGGGCTGTGCCCGTCACGGGTGTGTGGAAGTCCGGTACAGGTGCGTCGAACCTGCGCCGCAGCTTGATTTTGGGGACTTCGACCAGGTACCTCGGAAGCATTTTGGTGATCTTGGGACGGATCGTGTACGCCGCATATTCCCGTTTTTCGAGCTGAGACATGGGAACCACGCAGCTCGAGTCGACCACAAAATAGGGGATGTCCAATTTTGAGGGAACTCGCCCATTGTGAGTGCGAGCGACAAAGGTGGGATAGTCGTCGGTAACCACCGCCGCTGCATCCTTGGCCAGCCTGTACAAGACGTCGTCCGGATCGCTAAGCTTGCGTCGTAGGTAGAAGACATAGCCGGCCCCCAGTTTACGCAGTTCGCGTTCGGTATCGGCTACGCCCTCGAGCAGAAATGTATGAAGACGGTCGTTGGCGAACGGGTACGAGCAGGTCAGGCCCTCATAGAACAGAAGTGGCATTCCACGTTCATTGGCCAGATCCGCCGCATACGCCAGCCCGTGATTGGACGAGGTGCGACGGTTCATCTGGGACCAATACAGGACGTACTTGGCTTGCTCCCGAAACGGTGCCTCGTTCAATCTGCGAACACGGTCAGGGAGAGGCAAAGAGCTTTCCAAATGGCTTATAGATGCCATTTAGAAGCTCCCGCTACAATTAAAGATTACGATGCGGGCTTGGAATCGGGCCAAACTATTGTGGGGATACGTGTTCCGGCGAACGACTTTAAACGCGCTGCCGGTGGAGTACATCGTCGAGACCACGGCCAAATGCAACCTCTACTGCCCGATGTGTCCCCGGGAAACGCACAAGCAGCCCAAAGAAGACATGTCAGATGAAATCTTCGAGCGGCTGGTCAAAGAATCAGCCGACAGCGCCGAGCATATGATGCTTATCGGCTTGGGCGAACCATTTATGGACCGCAAGATTTTCGATCGTATCGAATATTGCGAGCGGCATGACATTTCGACGCTATTATCTACCAACGGAACGTTTCTGGACGAAAAGATGAGTGAGCGGTTGCTGGCGACGCCGCTTGAACACCTCACGCTGAGCTTTGATGGGGCCACCAAGAGCTCCTACGAATATTACCGCAAGGGAGCGAAGTTCGAGAAGGTGCGCGATAACTTTGTCCGGTTCGCCCGCATGAAACATGAGCGGGGGGCGAAGGTCCAGGTCGTAGTTCAAATGGTCAGGATGGACCGCAACGCCGGCGAGGTGGATGATTTCGTTCGGTTCTGGAGCAATGTGCCAGGAGTTGACCGCGTCCGCGTTAAAGAGGACGAAACCAACCTGATGCAGCCGGAAGGCGGACACCCGGCGGGTGATTGGCAGCACCCCTGTCATTATCTTTGGCGTGGCCCGATGTATGTCAAGCATAACGGCGACGTCTACCCGTGCTGCCAAAGCTACATGCTGGATGGATTCCCCTTGGGCAATGTCGGCGAAGCGCCCCTGGATGTCATCTGGAACTCTGCCGAAATGCAGCGCATGCGCGATCTGCATGTGAACGGAAGGGCCGGAGAGATCGATATTTGCTCGCGCTGTTGCACTACCATTCCGCATCCTGTGCTGGTAGCTGGAAGTCTTCTGCTGCACGGCAAAATCGTGCGAAGGTTGGTGCCGTGGATAGAACGGCTGGCATATCTATCCCGGATGCCAAAAAAGCTGCTGCGTCCGCCCCAAAAGCAAGCACAAGCCGAAGATCTGGTTCAAATCGACTTGCGTTGAATCCCAAGACGGAACTTTCTTTTCCCGGTAAATAAAACTACACGATTGTTGTTTTCGCGACGATAGGTGAATTGGAGCCAGTGAGGCTCTCATCTGAATGCAACTCAATAGCCCTGTTGACATACCAACGCATCTGACTGGGATATCACTAGCGGACTACGCAAACCTTGATATTGAAAGGGCGCCTGAGCCGCGCTGGGAAGGTGAAACGCGAAATGGTCACCAGTCGCATATTCTGATCATTGATAATGAGCCCATCAATCGCCGTCTGTTGAAGGCGATACTCAAGAGCCCCTATTACAGGATTTTGGAGTGCCGCAAGGCCTCGGAAGCGATAGATTTGCTCGAATCGGAACGCATCGACGTCATTGTCCTCGATCTGATGCTCCCGGAAGTGAGTGGTCCGGATCTTTGCCGCTGGCTGAAAAACAACCGGAAAACGCAATTGATTCCAGTTCTCATGCTGACCAGCGTGCAGGGAGTGGAAAGTGAAATCGCGGGAATCTCATCGGGCGCAGACGAGTTCCTGCTCAAGCCGCTCCACCCGGCGGTGGTCCGCACCCGCATCCAGGCCATGCTTCGCAACAAAGCCCTGATCGATTCGCTGGATGAAGCCGAGAACATCCTGTTTGCGTTAGCCCAGGCGGTAGAGCATCGCGATAAATACACAGGGACCCACTGCGAACGGCTGGCCTCCTACAGCGTTCGTTTGGGTAAGGCGCTGCGGCTGCCGGCGGAGGATCTGACGGCGCTTCACCGCGGCGGGTTCCTCCACGATATCGGCAAGGTCAGCACTCCCGATGCAATCCTTTTCAAGCCGGGCAAGTTGAGTGTTGACGAATGGGATGTGATGCGGACTCACACCACGCAGGGCGAAGCAATCTGCAAGCCGATGAGAAGCCTGGCTCCAGTTCTGCCGATCATCCGCAGCCATCACGAGAAAATGGACGGCTCGGGGTATCCCGACGGACTAAGGGGCGAACAGATACCTCTGCTTGCCCGCGTTCTGCAGACCGTTGACATTTACGATGCGCTGACCACGGCCCGGTCCTACAAGCCAGCCTTGAGCCAGGAAGAGGCTCTGGGCGTGATGGCAGAAGAGGCCGATCGTGGGTGGCGCGACCCCATGCTGGTGAACGTCTTCGCGCGCACGATCCGAGGCAGCCCGCACGATTCCGGTCACGACTCAATCCAGACTTCGCTGAGCAACATGCGTGCGCAGTTACTAAAGTGAGCGGGATCTTCGGCCGCTCGTTTACTTGGAAAACTGAATCGTCGATTCGCCTGAGAACTTATGATAGTTTCGGAACTCAATCACGTTCTTGTCGCATGTGCTGGTTCCGCGCATGCACGTGAGCACTTCGGCGTGCACGGGCAATAAGAACTTCTGCGTGCCCAGGCTAACCAGTTCGTAGTCCACGGCGCTCTCGGTGGTGTCGGCCAGGAAGTCTTTCGGAACATCGGTTGCCTGCATTTCGATGCGGAGGACCCGCGCCGTCTTCCTGTCCAGCCACATCGAGCCGCGATAGGCCGGCATGATCCATTGGGATCGGAAGTAAATCTTCCAGTGCGAGTGCGTCCGCTCCACGTCGAACTTGTAAACCGAAGCTTCGAACCCCGCAATCTTCTCCGTTCTGGAGTATCGGAATTTTGCAGCCGTGCTTGAAGAGAAGAGGTCGGCCAACACAGTCCCGAACTCGCCCGTGGACCACGCTCCTGATTCTTCCGCCGGCTTCTTGGAGGGCTTCCCGTTAATGGTCAGGTGCTCGTACTTCTCGCGCCCCGCCTCATACACAACATCGACGGCCAGCACGTCTACCGCCTGCCAGTCTTTAGCCTTGCCTTCGCTCACATAGCGTGTGGTTTGCTGCGCGCACACGAAATTCGGTAGGGAGCCCAGGAATCCCGTTGAAGCAGACTTAGCTTCCTCGATGAATGCTACGCGCGGGTCGGAAGGAGTGTCGCTGGTGGGGGAGATGCTGGCCGTCGGTGCGGAAGCAGGTTCAGAAGCAGCCTCTCCTACGGGATTTGGCGTGGCGCGAGCAGTCGGCTTCCCGCGATGTAATTTGGGTGCGCCGTCATCACCTTCGTCGTACTTGGGACCTTTTAGTTCAACTTCCAGGGCAGGGTCGGCTGGGGTCGCGCCAACTTCCGCCTTGGTCTGTGCCCCTGGGGCAGGCGCCGTCTTCGAGACGCTTACGGCGATGTAGTAACCCTTGTCATCCTCGCGCGCCTCCACTGCTACTTGATCACCCGCCGCAAGGTCGGCAGGTCGCTTGGTCTTCT
>JBBSHP010000432.1:0-4998 GCA_038232555.1 Bryobacterales bacterium | reverse complement strand
GATCCCTGCGTGACGATCTACTACTTCGCGCGCGTCAACATGATGCCGCTGAAATATACGCTGCGGGGAGCCGGACCTGGGGTGTCGTCATCATGCGGGAAGGTGCTGAATATTTCTTCTTTGCCACCATCCGGAGTCATGTGCAGCGCCGTTCCATCAATGCGGTATCCGCCATGCTCGGCGCGCGTCGAGCCGCCTGAAACGTCGGTGCGTGTACCCTTCGATGAGAATGAGCCAACCTGCCTGGAATCGTAACTACGATCCCGCTTGAAGGTGATGGTGATGTTCGACGCGACATTACCCACGCTATTCCCGCCTGTAAAGGTGCCGTCGATAGTGGCCCCCGTTTTGAATATCTCGACCGGACAGAAGATGCCGGCATCCCAACCGAAACAGCCATGGTCCATAGGTTCAAACCTGACCTGGTGGTTACTGGTCGGCAATGTGACGGCAAGTTGCCCACCCTGTAGCAGGTAAGTACCGACGTCGTTCGGGTGAGTGGCCCGCTCGGCCTGCGTGTCCAGGCTCTTGGTAGAAGCCACCGGGTTGCGAGCCACGGCTCCGTTGTGAAACCAGTAGGTAGCGGTTTCGAGATTGCCCCCTCCCCAGAGTCTCGTCATGAAATACAGCCCTTCCAAACCACCGCCCCCGCCCCCTTTTGGGGCAGCCGCCGGAGGAGTTGAACGGTTTGCCGGAATTTGAGCGGGTGGGGTCGGGGCCTGCAAGTGCCGAATGGTGGGCGCAGTTTGTGCCGGTGCGGGCGCGGCGAGCATCAGGTCCGCAGCCTTCTCATAGGCGGCAGCAGCTTCACTGGGCATGCTGAGGTGGTTGTAGACGTCCCCCAATTTCTCAAGCGCGCTGGAATTTCGTGGATCCAATGAGATCGCCTTTTGGTAGCTGGCTGCCGCCTGGCGGTATTGACCGGCCTTGGCCTGAGAGTCGGCTTGCTTGAGGTAAGACGCCGCATCCTGGCCCCGCATAATAACGCTGGCCGAGACCAGCAGTACGAACTTCGTGAGATTCATTTTTGTCCTTTTAAAGCTCTGTCTCGAAAGGGTTGATGAAGGCACCCTAACGAATCGCCCCGATGGAAGATGTGCAGCAGAGGGCGGGTTGACCGGATTCCCCTCAACTGACGTCCTTCCCGAAGTTAAAAGAGTGTCCTGCGCCCGGCGAATGCGGCGAACCCCTTAGACTTAGCTATCCCAGTCTCACAGATTGTTGGGTGGATCGCAAATTACAATTTGAACTTTAGTACTAAACGCGTACGGTCCGGAACGCCCATCATGAGTTGTGTACCTCAATCTGCCCGCCTTTCATCAACTCACGGAGAATCGCACGCGTCTCACCACAACCCTGCCACTTTAGGACGGGAAAGCTCACTGAGCCACAGATTTAACTTTGGCCATTGTTCGGTGTTGAGGTGGAAAATGACCGTAGTCAGATTTTGTGAAAGCCTAGTTACTTGCGGGTGGGCACACGGCAAGCGTTGGATCTTCTGGCCGCATGAAATCCACACTCCAAAGATCGTGCGAGTTATGGAAAATGTCGAATATCTGGAATGACCGTAAACCATTAGTTTTTTTTGCTAGACCCTTGAGAATGGACAGCAGTGGAAATAGTGGACGCCTAGCCTTACAATTAGCATTCGAATGATCCAGTCAACAAATCTACTTGGCACTCCCGCGCTCCCGATCCGCATATTTCTTGCCTTTGCCCTCATCGACGGGGCTGCATGCGGGGCTGACCGCCCTGCATTGAACTTCGATTTCGGCACCGCCGAAGCGTTGCCAGGCTACACCAAAGTGCTTCCTTCCACTGTTTACACGGATGAGCGTGGCTACGGGTTCGAGCCCGGTTCCACTGTTGTCGCCCCGCAACGTGAAGGAACGGGTGCAGGCAAACGCGACTCCGTAACCAGCCCTAAGCCCCCGTTCTACTTCTCAGTCAAAGTAGCCAAGGAAGGCAATTATAAGGTGACCATGCAACTCGGCGACCGCGCAGCCGGATCTACTACCACGGTAAAAGCGGAGTTGCGCCGTCTCATGCTGGAGCGGGTCCACACCAACCCCGGTCAAGTGGAAACGCGCAGCTTCATCGTCAATACCAGGACGCCCCGCATAGCCGGGGGTGGCGAGGTCCGGCTCAAAGAGCGCGAGAAGACTTCCGAGGCCTGGGCCTGGGACAACCGCATCACCCTAGAATTTGCCGGCACGCAGCCTGCTCTCCGCAGCCTGACGATTGAGAGGGCAGACGCTATCCCCACCATCTATATCGTGGGGGACTCCACGTCCACGGACCAAGCCCGTGAGCCTTTCAACAGCTGGGGCCAGATGCTCACGCGCTTTTTCAAACCCGAGATCGCCATTGCGAACAACGGCGAGTCCGGCGAATCGCTGCGTGCCTATGTGGCCGAGCAGCGACTGGCCAAAGTGATGAGCGTGATCCAGCCGGGTGACTGGCTTTTTATCCAGATGGGACACAACGATCAAAAGGAAACCGGCACAGGCGTAGGTGCGTTCACTACCTACACAGCCACCCTGAAACAGTTTGTTACGGCTGCCAGACAGCACGGCGCTACACCGGTTCTGATCACGCCGATGCACCGTTTGACGTTCGACGCAGACGGCAAGATTCGTAACAGCCTGGGCGACTATCCCGAGGCTGTGCGGCAAACGGCGCAAGAGGAAAGTGTCGCGATCATCGACCTGAACGCGATGAGCAAACCTTTCTACGAGGCGTTAGGCCCGCGCCAGGCCCATTTAGCCTTTGCGGCGAACGATACCACGCACCACTCCAACTACGGTAGTTACGAGTTGGCGAAATGCGTCGTCCAGGCTATCAAAAACGCCGGATTGCCGCTGGCCAAATATTTAGTCGAGTTACCGCCCTTCGATCCCGCTCAACCCGATGCAGTGGAGAACTTCAACGTACCGCCCGAACCGCCGGACGTATAAGAGCGGATCAACGAACCTTTTCGCAATAAGATACTTCGTACCCTTCGCTGTTGCGAAAACTCACGGTCGGCATTCCTTTTGGAGCGTGATACATCGTGTAGAACCCCTTCGGTAGGACGCCATCCAAAGCGCCGCCCCGGAATGCCAACCTTCCCGTAGTTGGGTCGAGGCTATAGTTGCCGGCCACCCCGTCCGAACCGGTATATTGCGTGTTCGAACGAATGCTGAAGTTCTGCAACAGCCGGGGTCGCCCGTTCGCCCAGCACTCATAATTGCCCGATGCCACCGCCCCGCCAGCCGTTCCTGGCGGGGGAGAGGTTGCCGCTGGTGTCTGTGGGCTTGCACTCAAGTTGCCCACCGGCGCTGAAGATCCTGGCAAGCTCGCCAGCGGGATGCTGGACACGCCGGCCGCAGGGTTCTTCGTGCACTTCGTAGCTTCCATGGACGGCGTCATCGCGCCCTCCACCTGCCAGCCTCCAAACTCATATGGCGATAGCGCAAATCGCGCTTTGTCGAAGCGGCTCACGCATGTCTCACCATAGAATCGATTCGCAGGATAACCGGGCCCGTAGTCCCGCACCAACAGCGTCACTTGAAATGGATAAGTGCCTCCGCTCGGTGTACCCGCCCGCACTTCCTGGAACAACACGTTCCGCTCCGTCATGCCTGTGGGTCGGAGCGATTGCAGCCGCCGCGATAGAACCTCCTTCAGTGTTTCCGCTGACGGGCCAGTGACGGCAAATGCCGCCGACGCGATTATTGTGAGAATGAGAAAGGTCCGGTGCATGTCACGTTCAGTATAGGCGAGCGGACGCGTGATCTTTCAGGCTCGCATCGTGAAGGGCGGCTTGTACCGATCAGATCTTGTTTGAAAGAAAAAATTGCGTAGCCGGTCGCGTTCCTTGCTCAATTGTTTGGAATCCCGCCTCCTGCAGGCGGGTGGTCCACCACTCCTGGCCGCGAGTGCCGGTATGGAAGAGCACAGGTCCGAAGGCGACTTTCAGCCAAGCGTCTTTGGTTATTACCATCAGCAGGAACTCACATCGCGGTTTCAACACTCGCGATGCTTCGCGAAGCGCCATATTCACGCCTTCACGATTCAGGTGATCGATTGCGTATGTGCTCACCACTCCGTCGAACGTGGCCGCTTGGAACGGAAGCTTGCGCATGTCGCCGGCCTGAACTTCGGCACGGGCCTGCAGGCCTGCGGCTTTTAAATTCGCCAGCAATCTGTCGCGGCCGTTTCCTCCGGGGCCGAAGTGTTCCTTATAGGATTCGGTAAACAGGTCAGGCGCCACTACCGTTGTTTGTGGACGCGCTTCGAGAACCATGATCGTCGATTTGCCGGTACCTGCACCCATGTCCAGTATCCGCCCTCTGCCCGAATTCAGGAACCTCTGTGTAGGCAACGAAAGACGGCCATTCGCATTAAGTCCAAAGCGAGCCGTTGTAAATGCGGCCACCGACCACAGCGTCACCGCGCCGATGAAGAGCATGAGCACCCTCGACCATCTCAGGGCCTGTCCCAGAGCCAAAAAGGCCAATGCGATCGCAGTCACCACCAGGTGTCCGTAGGTCAACCACCACGGGTAACCGAAATTAAGTTGGGAACTCATAGCTCTCTCTTTCGCGCTTTCAGTCACCTTACGACAATTCCCGCCATATGCGCAACGCTGTCGTCGTTCACCAACACTCGTGCTCACGCTAAGATAATTTCCAGTGCTGCGCAACATCCTATCCGTCCCCGTGGAACGCGTGGAAGATGGGGCCTCTGTCTCTACTCAGGACCTGCTGGCCGTGGAGGAACCTTTGGAGATCCGGATCGGCGAGCGTGCCATCTCCATAACGATGCGGACGCCGGGAAATGATTTCGAGTTGGCCGCCGGCTTTCTCTTTAGCGAGTCC
The DNA here is from genome assembly GCA_038232555.1 of Bryobacterales bacterium. Taxonomy (GTDB): domain Bacteria; phylum Acidobacteriota; class Terriglobia; order Bryobacterales; family Bryobacteraceae; genus JBBSHP01. Next base: position 136 of record JBBSHP010000432.1, on the reverse strand, counting down.
GTGATCGGTGGCCCTGAAGCCATCGAGCGCATCCACTCCGGCACACCGAATACTGTGACGATTGATCTCAAACCTGGTATTGAAGTCGATCTAGACCGTCTGGCCCGCCACTTCTACACCTCATCCAGTTGCGGGG
>JBBSHP010000431.1:0-4999 GCA_038232555.1 Bryobacterales bacterium | reverse complement strand
CGGTGAACTTGGCGTTGATCTTGAAGAATCGGCTACGGGCGGCGGATCCGACGGCAACTTCACGGCGGCTCTTGGGATTCCAACTTTGGATGGATTGGGGGGAGTAGGAGAAGGAGCGCACGCCAGTCACGAAAGTATTCTGGTGGACCGCATCGCCGATCGCACGGCGCTGCTGGCGATGTTGGTGGCGACGCTCTAAAGAAGTAGACTGAAGACAGCGGAACGCCGATGACCCATCTAGCCCTGATCAATCCGTTGCTGTTCTCACCCGGAGACCGGCTTTCGCGGGAGGAGTTCCTGGACTTGTGGGAACAGATGCCAGGTCTGAAATTCGCCGAACTGATCGACGGAACCGTTTACATGCCATCTCCTTTGTCCCACGAACACGGAAGCCTTGATTGGCAAGTCCACGGCTGGACCTACCTTTACGTATCAGGAACCCCAGTGTGTCGGGCGTTCGCAAACGCTACTTGGCTCCTACTTGGAAGCGCGCCGCAACCAGACACGGCCTTGTGTTTGCTGCCTCAGTATGGAGGCCGCACGTCACTTTCCGGGAAGCTCGCCAGCGGAGCCCCGGAATTGGTCGTTGAGGTCTGCCAAACGTCTCGTTCCTATGATCTCGGTCCGAAGCTTGGTCTTTATGAGCGCGCCGGCGTGACTGAGTACCTCGCATTCCTGGTGAAGGAGCGGCGAACCGAGTGGCGAATCCTGGAAGATGGCAGCTATGGCCTGCTCCAGCCGGATGCCGACGGTGTGTTGCGGTCGCGGGTGTTCCCAGGGCTGTGGCTGGACGAAGCTGCGTTTTGGGGTGGGGATCTAAAAGCGGTTCGGGCGAAACTGGAAGCGGGCCTGAGATCGCCCGAGCACGCCGCGTTCTTGGAAAATTTTACGAACAACTAACCCCCAAGCGGGGCACCATACGGTCTTTACTGGCCAACAACTGCTCCGCCTCGGGCCGCTTCAGCGATTCCCCGAACAGGTATCCCTGGACCTTATCGCATCCGGCCGCTCGCAACAGCTCCAGGTCTTCATTCGTTTGCACGCCCTCCGCCACCACCGCCAAATTCATGCTGTGCGCCAGGGACACAATGGTCTGCACTACTGATAGAGAACCGGCGGGAACGTGCAAATCCCGCAGAAAAGATTGATCGATCTTCAGTGTGTCCACCGGCAGTTGGCGAAGATAACTTAAAGACGAATAGCCCGTTCCGAAATCGTCGATCGAAATGCGCAGACCCAACTCGCGTAAGCGGGCAAGTTGCGCGGCCGATTCCACGATGTCCTGAATCACGAAGCTTTCCGTCAGCTCCAGATCCAGCCATTGCGCGGGAAAATCGGTGGAGGCCAGAGCGGCTGCCACCGTGTCCACGAAATCGTGCCTGGCAAACTGAATTGCCGATACATTGACGCTAAGCCGAGTGGGCCGGAGGCCTGCGGCGATCCAGCGTACGCCTTGCAGGCAAGCCTGATGGATTACCCAGGACCCGATGGAAATGATGAGACCGCTCTCTTCGGCAATGGGGATGAACTGCTTCGGGGAGATCCGGCCAAGCTTGGGATGATCCCAACTGAGCAGCACTTCCAGGCCATCCAGTTCACCATCTATGGAGACTATGGGCTGAAAGTTGAGATCCAGCTCAGATTTTTCCAGGGCGCGCCGCAAGGCGTTTTCCATTTCCAGCCGCTCCCGGGCTGTGCTCCGGCTGTCCGTGACAAAGAACTCGACATCGTTCTTGCCGGCGTTCTTGGCACTGTACATGGCCAAATCGGATTTCTGAAGCAGCGTGGCCGCATCGGCGCCGTCGTGAGGATAGAAGCTGATCCCGATACTCGCCGTCACAAACAGTTCATGCTGATCCACGAGATAGGGCGCCCGTAAACTCTGCAGAAATTGGCGGGCGGCACGAAACACGAACTCCTGGTCCGGCGGGTTGGACAGGATGACGGTAAACTCATCGCCGCCCATTCTGCCGGCGGCATCATCCGGATGCAGAAAACCCTTGAGCCGTTCCGCAACCTGGACCAGGATACGGTCGCCAATCAAGTGGCCCAGCGTGTCGTTGATTTGTTTGAACCGGTCTAAATCGATAAAGAACACGGCTAACAGTCCGTTCCGCGATTGTGCATCCAGCAGCCGCTGCGCGAGCAGAGTCTGCAGATGAAAGCGGTTGGGTAGGCCCGTCAGAGAATCGTGCTGTGCTTGAAACTCCAGCCGTTCGGTAAGCTGGCGCTGCTCAATCGCGATACATGCCAGACGGCAAGCCATGCTCATCACTTCCGGTCCGAGAGCGTGCGCCGTATCGGAATGCACCACAATTGCACCGAGCGAAAGCCCCGCGCTGGAGACGATCGGCCAGATTTTGCTTTCGGCAGGCTCGGTACCGTGCGTTCCGGCATCGCCGCCAAGGACGACGTCGTGGTCTAGCACCACGGAACAGGCCGCTCCGGGACACTGGCTTTCCACCATGGCGGCCACTTGAGCAAGGGTGTCCGTAAGCGGCTGATTCTCCGCCATCATTTCCAAGGCCCGGTTGCGGCTCCGCTCCAGCTCATCCCCGCTCTTTCGGTCCGACCGGATTCGACCTTCGAGAATCGAGTGTCCGATACCTCCAGCCATCAGCTCGACTACCTCTTGCTCTTCCTGCGAGAAGACTCTTGCATCCGCTCCCGAGAAGCTCAGGGTTCCAAATAGTTCGTTGCCTACCAGAATGGGAGCGGCCAGGCACACCGTCAACTCGGGGTGAACACGCGGAAAGGCAGCGCTCCCCTGGAGATTGGTGAATACCTGCGTCCTGAGCCGGTCGGCTACCGTAGCCCAATGCGTCTCCCCTAGTGCGATCCGGCTGCCTAGCCGAAGCGCGGCTGAAGAGCCGTGAATCGCCGCGACCACATTGTCGTCGTTATCCACCTGCAAGATCATGCCGAGTGGCATGCGGAACAGATCGCACCCTGTTCGCAGATACTCGGAAAAGGCCTGATCCAGGGAGTCGTAATCGGTCCTGCTGAGACGATGCAGTTGCTTCAGATGGGCGGTGGGCCTGGTTTTCGCCTCGATAAGCTGGTCCAGAGCAGGCTTAGTCAGAGCCCGGCCATAGCCCTGGACTGCCACGGGAATCCCCTTCTCGAACACCAGGCGCGTGCTCATCTGAATGGTTACCGGTTTGCCGCCCTTGCTTTGCGCCACCAGCTCTCGTGACTCCGCTGGTGCGCCTCCCAAATGCTTCAGGATGTCGAAGTGTGCGGCTTCGCTGGACGGCGCATCCAACAGACCGCTCATCTTCATCCCGCGCAACTCCCCGCTCGCATAGCCGAGCGTCCGCTCGAGAGCTTCGTTAGCCTCAATGATGTTGCCCTTCAGATCATACGAGCACATCAGCTCAGAGGTCAGGTCGCCAGATGGTGGCTCCAGCGGAGATCTCATCTATTTTTGTTGTATCTCGAACCGCCTACCCAAACAACACAGCAAAGATAGAGTACGCGAAGTACGCACTACCGGGTTTGGCAGTAATTCAGAATAAGGAAAACCAGCGTGCCGCCTGCGATCGAGATGCCGTGCGGAAGCCTCAACGCCCCGGGATGGGCTACATCGAGCTCGGGGTGGCGCTGGTAAGGCGGCCGCCGGTGGGACAACTCCCCCAGGACGATTAGTACGTTACCGAGCGTTCGTGCGAGTTGACCCCGGTAGATCACCAACACCATTGCGATTAGACCTCCCAGGATCGCCGTAATCAGGAACAAGGCGAGCCAGTTGGATGGACCGGTGAAAGCTGCCACAGCGACCATCAGCTTTACGTCTCCGGCGCCCATGGCCCGCAAAGCGAACAACGGGAAATACACTGCAAAGGCGAGTGACGCACCCAGCAGGGAGAACTTTAATCCCGGGGTGTGCAGCAAAGCGTAGCTGAGTGAGAGTCCGGCTAAGAAGCCGGTCAGCGTAAGCCAGTTTGGAATTTTCCGGTAACGGACATCAAAACCCGCAGCCATCACAACGAAGGCAGCGAGGGTGAGCTGCAGGGGCTCGGGGAGGTTGGTCATGGATGCCGGAAAGTGGGACTTTGGTGTAGCCGCAAACTGGTCAAAATGCTAAAATAAGGTTTCAAATCAATATAGAACACGAGCGGCCTGCCTTGTGTTTACAGGAGTTTAAGTTTTGCCGAACCCCGAAGATCCGAACATCCCGCCAAGTCCGCCTGCAGGTGCGCCTCCGGTGCCCCCACCGCCGGGAGGCGGTTCACAGCTACCGCTGGGGGACAGCAACAAGAACCTGATCCCGATCAACATCGAAGACGAGATGCGCCAGTCGTATCTCGATTATTCGATGAGCGTGATTGTGGGCCGGGCTCTGCCGGATATTCGCGATGGCCTGAAGCCCGTGCACCGCCGCATTCTGTTTGCGATGCACGAGATGGGATTGAACTTCAACCGGCCCACGCGCAAGTGCGCCAAGATCGTCGGCGAGGTGCTGGGAAACTATCATCCCCATGGGGACGCGTCGGTGTACGACGCCCTGGTGCGGATGGCCCAGGACTTTTCCATGCGCTACCCGCTCGTGGATGGGCAAGGCAATTTCGGCTCGGTGGATGGCGACCCTCCCGCGGCATACCGGTATACGGAAGCACGCCTGTCACGCATCGACACGGCGCTGATTGAGGATATCGATAAGGATACGGTCGATTTCCGGCGGAACTTCGACGACACCAAGGATGAGCCGGAAGTTCTCCCCACGCGGGTTCCCAATCTCCTGATCAACGGCTCTTCGGGCATCGCCGTTGGAATGGCTACGAACATCCCGCCTCACAATCTCGGGGAGATTGTGGACGCCACCATTGCTCTGGTCCAGAATCCCAACACTCCGCTCGCCAAGATCATGGAAATGGTGCAAGGTCCGGACTTCCCAACCGGCGGCTTCCTGCTCGGGCGCGCGGGCATCATGGACTACTTTACGCGCGGCCGGGGCACGCTCAAACTGCGCGCCAAGGCCGCCACCGAGAAGTTCGGG
>JBBSHP010000430.1:0-5000 GCA_038232555.1 Bryobacterales bacterium | reverse complement strand
GGATCCAAAATCCCAGTCCAGAGCGTAGAGGCTTACCTGATGCGTCTTGCCGTCCGTCAGATTGATATCGACATCGAAGTTTCCGAAAGAATACCATGTGGAAGCAATACGGCCGGCACTGTTCTGCAGAGCCCGCACGTCACTGGTGGATCCAGCCCAGGTGTAGGACGACTGATTGCGCAAGGAAACCTGTGCATAAAACGGATAGCTCGTCGAGTCATTCGCGAGGGCATACCCGTCGAGGCCGTACACCCCCTTCCAATTGCCCTGGGTTGTGAAGTCTGCTTTCACGAAGCTAGCAGCGGAGGGCGGCGGTGCACCACAGCTCGGAAACCGGAACGAAGCAATCCGCGTTCTCCAGTTAAACGCACCGTCGCTCGGAATATATTCAGCCGTGTACCAGAACGTGCACCCATCGCTTGGGTCCACATCCATCGAGCTGTAATCTCCCCATCGGCTCAAACTTTGCCCGGTTTGTGAGCCACTCCCGGCGAACAGAGTCCCTTCTCCTTGCCCCATCGTGTTCAACGCATCCGTTACCAACCTCCCCGTGTAGCGGATCTGGGGATGCAGTACGCTGCTTGAAACACTGTACCCAAGCCCCATATTCCCGGACTGATCCAGCGCAATACTTCCCATCCAGCGCGCGTTGCTGTCCGGAGCATAGGTGCCCTGCTGAAACAGCGACGCATTCCCCGACCCGTCCAGCCGCAGCTCATACCAGCGCACACCAGTATTGCTCAAGGTGCCGCCTCCTACATCCACCGAATGATTGGTCACTAGCACTTCATGATCTCCAAAATTCCGGTACGCCAGCCGGCACATCAGCCGATCCCCCAGCGTATCCAATTGTTGAGTCGTACCCGATTGAGACACGCACACTGCCCCCGTGTCGGAACACGGCAGCGTGTAAGCGGCGGCGGTCAGAACCGTCGGGCCCGTCCATGTCGAGTTGCCCGGAGTTGTCCAATCCACATGGAAGTTCCAGAACGCCAATTGTCCATCCAGAGCGCCCAGCGCGAGGACGTGATTCGGTGCCCCGGCCGGTGGCAGTCTCGTTCCCCCGAAATCGGACGGAAGTAAGGCGCCGAAGCTTGTGCTGGTGTTGAAACATTGTTGTGTCGCCGCTTGGCCCTGCAGCATCTTGGCCCGGTCCAGTGCGCAAACCTTGGCGCCCAGGTAAGAGGTCCCACCCGCGTTGAACATGTTGTAAGTCACGTAATACGCGTCGGGCCAGACCCCGAGCTTGGGGTAATCGTTGAAATTCGCGTAGGAAAACGCGTACCGGTAATACGCGCCCGTGGGATCCGGCGTCTGCGATACAGCTATACATTCCAGGAATTGTGGCGACTTCACCGCGAACTGCGTGATCACAAACCGGTCCGCAATCGGGTCGTAACGCGCCACCGGGTCGCCATCGTTATCGGCTTGGCACAAGCCCCCGAAGTTTTGCCAAAGCGTGTTGAGTGCCACCGGGCCGTAGAGGAGTGTGCCGGTCTTGCTGTACACCGCAACATCCGTATTTACCACCTGCACAATGTGATTTGGACCGACACCCATGTTCGGGTCGGGCGGCGCCGCCCCTACCGTAAAACCTGCCAGGCCATTGCTGATTCCGTCGAAATTCGTCAGTGTCCCCGGTACGTTCACCGTGGGCTGAGTGGATTGCACCACGGGATCGGGTTGACGCGGGCCTTGCGCTGGTTTGGTCCGTGGCAAAACTAGTCGTGGCTCTGGCTCCTGTACTTTAGGGCGGGCCGACGGCGGCAGTTGCCGCAGCGGGGGCGAGACATCGAAACGAAGTGCCGGATTCACCTCCGGCCCCCTTGTGACTTGTGCTTGCGGGGGTAGCTGAGGTTGGGACCATGCCGGAATCCCACAGCACGCCAGCCACGCTGCGGTTCCTCGGGTGGTCCACCTGATTTTATTTTGCATGCATTACGTAGTAGTTTTGGGTAAGCAGAGGTGATACACCAGCATACAACGAGTCCTGACTTGTCCTTTGTGAATCTGGTACGAATGGCCGGTGATGATTCCATTCCATTCGTGGCCATGATCCGCGATCCGGCATGGAGGATTTATAGGCTGATCACCGCAGCAGTCGCTGCTGACAGAAGGAACAGTCCATCGTGCTGAAGCGCGTTCATCGCTTGGCCAAGATCGCGTCGCCTGGAACCCTGAAAAATCGCTTCCGCCCAACGAATTCGACTTTGGTGATGCCGAGGTAGGTCGTGTTCGCGCGCACTATAAACCTGGGTTAGCTACGGCGTAAGCTTCGACCTTCGCTGGCTCGAGTCGCTGCTGGCCACAAGAACTTGCATGCCGTCAGGGAACGGTGAAGACTCTCAGGGATTGGTCTAGTGTGTGCGTAACAGCCTCTGAATCCGACAAACGAATTGAAAGCATACCCTCCGCAAGGCTGATCGGCAGACAGGCACTGAATTTAAGATCCTCGATGGCCTTCGCAACCTCAGCGCAGGATCCGCCTTGTGGAGGATTCTGTTTTATCGCTGCGAGGATAGACTGCGTCTCCTCCGCAGGGGTCACGCCTTCAATTCTGATCGCCAAGTTGTCTGCCGAGGAGCCAACGCCAGACAGGCCGCGCATCGCTTCTAACAGAGCTGCGTTTGCGCGTACACCGGCGAATGTCCACCAATAAGTTCGCCCCTCTGATTGCGATCTCACAGCGGTTGTCGCCCCCTCATACAGGAAGTCAAACTCTTCGCGGGCATTCGACATCTCCTCCGCCGCTCGGCGGGAGTAGGGGACAGAATGCGCTTCGGAAATGAGGACCGCCTTGATCGCCTGGCAGTGACGGAACGACAGAGGCTGCCCTGGCCCGAGCCACCTGGATCTGCCGACCTGTTCCGTCGGCTGTACGTAGGCCACTCTCTTCACCCAGTCGATACTCGTAGCAACCCAGCTTCTGCCAGCCAGCGACAGCACTGGCTGGTCGCCCGTTCTGATAAGGAACGACGACTCGTGAACTTCCCCCAGCTCCGTCCGGCCATGCCTCACGGTGAAAAGCGGAGGACTCTGAAAAACGGAGAGAAGTTCCATGAAGTTTCTGCGGCCAAACGCCGCTTCTCCCTCTTTCCCAAACCAGATCAACCCCTCATCATCGTTCAACAGACCCTGGGTCACCATATGCGTGACGATGGATTCTGTTTCTTCGTCGGTCATTTTGGCGAACGCCGGCATTCGTCCGATCCATTCGCGCCACGTTCTCCTGCCAACTCCACCCTGCTGGAGCGCCAATGCCATTAGCTGCTGCGCAAAAATGTGGAATGGTGCTGGCGGGGGGGCTATCGGCTCGACATACCCGCTTCCCCATAGTTCGATGAGTCCCGCCGCCCGGACCAGAGCGGATCGGGAGGTCGTTAGGAATAGGCAATTTCTGGTGGCACCAGTGCGGCGTCCCGTTCTACCCATTCGCTGAAGCAACGAAGAAACAGTCGTTGGCGCATCGATCTGAATGACGCGGTCGAGGTCGCCCACATCGATTCCGAGTTCAAGGGTACTCGTCGCGACGATCACGCAGTCAGAACCTTCAGTGAAAGCCTGCTCTGCCCGCCTCCGTTCCTCGGCGCTCAGAGAGCTGTGGGAAACGAAGGTTTGTACACCGCTGGCGCGCAGTCGCGCCGCAAGCTGCTCCGCCCTGGAACGGCTGTCACTGAACACCAGCCGCTTCTCGCCGCGATGCAATCGCGAGATCACGACAGCCGCGTTATCCAGGTTGCCGACGAAATCGAGTTCAACTTCTGCCTTGGCGCGGACACTATCCTCCTGTGCAATCACCACGCGCTCACCTTGGCAATGTCCTGAGAGCCAATCCAGCAGTCCGGCCGGATTGCCGACGGTCGCGGACAGGCCGATGCGCTGGATCTCCCGTCCCGCGATTCTCGTTAACCTCTCCAACAGAGCCAGCAAGTGCCACCCGCGGTCATCGCCTGCAAAGGAGTGAATCTCGTCAACTATGACCATTCGAAGACTTCTGAAAAGGGCTTCTTCGTCGGTCCGTCTCGACACCAACATCACTTCAAGAGACTCCGGAGTAGTCAGCAGACAATCGGGAGCCTCCCTCAGAACAGACCGCTTTTCCGCATCCTTGATGTCTCCGTGCCAAATTCCAGACCGACGCCCGACCATGTTGCAGTATCCGCTCAGCCGGACATCAAGGTTGTTCAGGAGCGCCTTGATCGGGCAGAGATACAGGACGCTGAGTCCGGTCCAGTTCTCCGCGAGCATCCGGGACAGGACGGGGAAGAACGCCGCCTCGGTTTTGCCACCGGCAGTAGGCGCAAGCAAAATCGCGTGCCGGCCCCGGAGGATTTGGCCGATGCTTTCTTGCTGAAACGGGCGCAATTCGCGCCAACCGAGGGAGTTGACGATGTGGTGCTGAAGCGCGGGGTGCAGTTGATCGAACGCCGTCACAGCTTGAGGTCAATGTCATCGACGCTGGCGGCGGCTCTGACATTCCTCTCAATCTCTGTGAGTTCTGCCTGGCTGATCGTGAGCGTGTAGTGCTGACGGGGGTCGAAATCCGGATGCTGGTCGATTCGGTCGAGAACGTCCGAGACCAACTTCTTCAGGAAAACCCGAGGGGCAATACCCACACGTCCTCCGAGGTTGCCGGTAACCGCTTGGGCTAGGTCACGCACGTAGCCATCGTCGGCCATTTTCCGCACCACCTCAGCGCGGTTACAGCCTTCGGCGAAGATGTCCCGGACTTTTGCGCCGACCTCCACGAGAGAGTCGATGTCGAACCCTCGCAGTCTCACTTGCACGGCGCGCTGATTGTCGAACCGGGTATCAGCCCCGAAATCGACCTGGAGGCGTTGAGCGAGCGGGGGCAGGCGGTGTACACCCTGCGGCCCGTCAAAAAACGCCGGTGTGCCGGTAATCAAGACATACAGCCCCGGAAATCGGCCAGAGTACACCTCGTCAATCAGTTGCCGAAGGGCATTTAGTCCCTTATCCCGAATATCGCTTCGCACCCG
>JBBSHP010000429.1:0-5002 GCA_038232555.1 Bryobacterales bacterium | reverse complement strand
GCAAGCTTTTCTTCCGACTGGCGCAACAGGCTGTGGCCGTCGATCCCGTGACCTATGACCTGATTGTTCACCCGAAACCAGCAACCAGCGCGAAAACCAGTTCCGCAGCGGTTACCTGAGTCAAGCGGATATCCAGCTTGAAGAGTTCCTCATGGAGCAGGAGGAAGTGTCGGAAGCTGCTGTGGCCGGAATGCCCGACCGTCTGCGGGGCGAAGTGCCCGTCGCTTATATTGTTCCGAACGGCACGTTTTCCGCGGACGTGCTGGAGGCCCGCTGCCGTGAAAAGCTGGCCTCCTTTAAAGTTCCCCGGGCGTTTGTGCGGGTGGAGCAACTCCCCCGCAATGCGCTCGGCAAAGTGCAGAAGCATTTGCTTCCGCACCCCTAAAGCGAGCTACTGGATTGCGACAGTAATGGTTTGCTGGCTGTTACTCGCTGCTGCGATGGTTAGCTCCACCGTCTGTGGACCGCTGCCGATCCCTTCCGGGACAACGGCGTTGATCTGGAGGACACCGGCTACCAGCCCCGGCGCTTCTCCGATATAGGGGAACGACGTCACCGGCACGCCTCCGATCTTTACCGACACATTGGCGACTGGAGCCGGGAAACTTGTGCCAGTAGCACTGGTCACGGAACCGGTGGTCGGCTGGGGCCGGGTCACGCCTTCACCGGTGGCGTAGATCACGATGACGCTTCCCTTCGTTGCCGGGTTGGAAGCACTGTTCACCGAGCCGTTGGAATTCAGAATGGCACCCTGGCCATTGCCACCCTGGCTGAGCGAGAAGATGGCCGGCACGGTATCGACCACTTTAGCCTGCAACTGGGTGGACGAGACGCCATTGCGCTGGACGACTACGTTAGTAGATACGCGCCCCGCGATCTCGTAGGGCACGATGGCGTTGATCTGACCGGCCGAAACGAAGATCAGCGGAGCAGCAACTCCGTCGAAGGTAACGACAGTGTTTGCCAGGTTGGTGCTGACGGTTCCCTGAGGCGTTAACACCAGCCCAGCGGCAGTGGCCGGACCAATATTCGCTCCAAAAATGGTAACGATTTCCCCGGGAGAAACGGCACCCACCTGACTGCTGGCCGAGTTCACGATGCTTGCGATGGTCGGGGGCGCCGCCGGGGCGACCACCAGATTCACAGTGATGACTTGGGACGGCAGGTTGGGTGAAGACAGGGTGACGGTCCCGGTGTAGTTGCCCGGCGTCAGTGCGGCGAGCGCGGTCTGGTTTAGGCCGATCGAAATAGGGCCGGGAGTGGTGCCGGTAGCCGGAGTGACGCTCAGGAAATTACCGGCGCTAGAGGCAGTCGCAGTGAACGGAAGATTCCCACCGGTGCTGGTGACCTGAACCGTCTGGCCGACCGGTATGGTCAAGGAGCCGGCCTGGAAGTTGAAGTTGACTGTGCTGGAGCCAAGCACCAAGCCCTGCGTAGGACCGACGATCAGAGTGACCGGAACATTAATCGGGCTGTTCGCGGCGCCGGATACGACAAAGGTGACAACGCCGCTATACATACCAATGCCTAAGGTGGCTCCACTAGCGGACACTGTTACCGAACTCGGGCTGATGCCGGAAGTGGGCGAAACAGTCAGCCAGTTACCGCCGTTCAGAGGCGTTGCCGAAACGGTATAGTTCAGGCCCGGAAGCGTGCTGTTCAATTGCAGAGTCTGCGAGGCCGGGGCGGGACCGTTCAAAGCCTGATTGAAGGTCAAGGATCCGGGACTGGTGGAGGCGGTTGCCGAAGGAGCGATGACCAACGTCACGGGAACCACGACAGGCGCGTTCGCCGTTCCCGTAGATGCGATGGTGATGGTGGTGTTGTATGTGCCGACCGGCAGCCCACTGGTGGTAAATCCGAGGGTCAAATTGCTGGGAGTGGATCCGCTGGTGGGGCCAACCAATAAGAAACTACCGCCGGAGATGGGGCTGGTAGTGACCGTGAAATTCAGAGGCTTAGTGGGGTCCGTGCTGGTGAGAGAGATGGTCTGGTTGGCGGGATTGGTTCCCACTTGAGTAACCACGTTGATAGCGCTGGGGCTGACGTTCAACAGAGGCGCGGCGCTGACAAACAGGGTCACCGGCACAGTAATGGAATTGGCCGCACCCGGAGATGAGATGGTCACGGCACCTGAACAGGTACCGGCCACTAAACCGGCGGTGTTTACGCCCACCGCTACGCTTCCCGCGATGGTCATGCCGTTGGCCGGATTAGCAGACAGGAAGTTACCGCAGTTGCTGCTGGTGGCGGTAACCGCATAGTTGAGCGGAGCGCCCGTGCTGCCGATCCCGATGGCCTGCAGCGGAGGCTGGCTCTGACCAATCTGGTAGTTAAAGCTCAAGGCATTCTGGCTGATGGTGAGCAGAGTATTATTCGAAACGTTCAGGGTGACCGTATACGTTTGCGGACTGTTGCCGGCCGAAGGCGACGATACATTTACGGCTTGGGTATAAGTGCCTGCGCCCAAGCCTGCGATGGCGATTGGATTCAACGTAAATGTCAGCACCTGAGGCGTGACGCCAGTGCCGGGGCTGACCGTAAGGAAATTGCCGCCACTCACAATGGACGTGGACACCGTGAATGGCAAGGGGTTGCCGGAGCTGGAGACCTGCACTTGCCCGGACGGAACAGACGCGCTGCCGGCCTGATAGTTGAGAGTAGTGCCGCTATTGGAGAAGCTCAGGATGGGCTGATCGCTAATCACCAGCCGGACGGGCACATCAATGGGACTGTTTGCCGCGCCATTCGAAATCACGGAAATCACTCCGCTGTAGGTGCCGACGGGAAGCCCGGTGGGATTGATCGCAACCGTCACATTGGTAGGGGGCCCACCCTGAGTCACGGCACCATTTTGAGGACTGACGACCAGCCAGCTTCCGGGGTTGGCGTTGGCAACAATGCTGAAGTTCACCAAGCCGGTGGCGCCGACGGTCAAGGTTTGAGGTTGCGGAAAAGCCGTACCGGTTTGATACGCAAACGACAGCATGGCGGGGCTGACAGTGAGCGCAGGCAACCCTGTAATGGTGAGATTGACGGGGATATCGAAGGGAAGCGATCCTCCCGAAGGAGTGATGGTGATCTTGCCCGCATACATATTCGCAACCAGATTGGTAGGGTTGATGGTTACGGTCAGAGTGGCCGGGGTGCCGGGTAAAGCGGTTTGGCTGGCGGCAGGAAACACGGATAGGAAGTTGCCGCCGGTAGTGGTGCTGGGAGTGGCGGTAAACGAAACACCGCCCGCCACGGCAGTGCTTAGGGTGATGGTCTGAACGGTGGAAACGGTAGTGCCCGACGCTATGCTGACGTTCAAAGGACTGGGCGATACGATCAGGCCGCTGCCCGGGGCCGCACCGCTGACGGTGAGCATCACGGGCAAGGTGAAGGGCGTTCCTGTAGTGGGCGTGACAATGATGGAGCCGTTGTAGACGCCGTTAGTCAAGCCCGTAGAGTTGGCGGTGACGGTGAGTGGAACGGGAGTGCCGGGGCCGATCATGGCGGAGAGGGGCGAAACGCTGAGCCAGCTATTGCTGGGGGAGACACTCAAGGACACGACCGTAGCCGGCGCGGTGGTTGAAAGACTGACGGACTGGCTAACTGTGTTGGTGCCCTGAATATTGAAAACCACCGGGTTAGGGCTGGCGTTCAGTCCGGGGTTGATGATACTGTCCGTCACCGTGAGAGTGGCATTAATCACGATATCCGGGAGATTGTTGGCGTGCAGAGTAATCGTGCCTGGATACATTCCCGCAACCAGGCTGTTCCCATTCGAGTTTACGGATACCGTGAGGGCAGTACCAGCATCCTGCGCGAGCGCGGAGGACGAAGGGTTGACGGTGAGATAATTGCCGAGCGACACCGCGGAGACAGTAAAAGGCACCGGGCCATTGGTAGAGGTGACGGTAACAGTGCTGGGAGCCGCAAACGACGCGGACCCGGTCTGGCCGGTAAACGTCAAGGTGCGCGGGCTAGCGGAATATGTAGTAAGTTGCGCCAGCGCTGTGTCGGGACAACCCACGCCGCCGAGAACAATAATCGCAGGTAATAGAAGCGAATTAACTATAGTTTTCAAGGTATTCTCCCTGGCGCTGGTCCGGATACGAACGCTACGCTCCGAGTACAGTGGTGCACATGTGTCGCCATAGTTACTCTAACTCTCAGAATCGAGGGGGAAGGCCGGGAAGGAACGCGATTATCAGGCTAGCGATGGACTGTTCGGTTACGGAACTAGGTTCGTTTGGCGAGGGCACCGCGAATCTGCTAGAAACTCTGCTCGGCGCTGAGGAGATGGGGGCAGGGAATCGGCGCGCCAAGGCTGGGTTGGCACGAGAGGCGGCAATAAGGGGTAATTGACATGGATAAGACTCCCAATCCCATTGTACCTTGAGAGGGTGGTAGTGAGAGTGGGTTAAGTTATTGAAAATGAGGGATATAATTCTTGTGACTGGGTTTGGGAGGAGAGGGAGGATGCCCCATGGTGCCGCTCCAATCGGATATCAAATACAGATAGCGCGCGGTTTCGGCGGACGCCGCGATTTGTTCAACTGGTGTGGATCGTGTAGAGTCTACTCGGGCAACCCAACCTTCTTCCGAAGAATTTTCACGCGGGGATCGCCGCGAAGCAGCGCATATTCCGGCAATGTGAGTGCCCTGCCGATCCGAAAAGGACCAGCGGTAGTGGCGCGATCCAGCGCTTCCAAAGTGCGCTCCTTGTCGCCTAAACCGGCGAAGATCAGGGCTTTGTTGAACGGGTTTAGCGCCGGAACGTCGGCTGCTAATTTCTCTGCTTCCTCGCGGCGGCCGGCGCGCGCGTAGGCATACCCCAAATGCCCCCAAAGTTCAGAGCCCGCCGACACACCCCGATTAAAATCCGTTTCGAGGAGCTGGATTGCTTCGCCGATTCGTCCCTCACCTAACCGAGCGCGGGCTAGACACCCTTTGAGTGGATAGTCTGCCGGCAACTTCGTGCAATGCGCGGCCGCCTCTTCGTAGCGGGCTGCCG
>JBBSHP010000428.1:0-5009 GCA_038232555.1 Bryobacterales bacterium | reverse complement strand
GGCGCTGGCCTTGCAGCAGCCCTGGGTTTCGGTTTGCAATGACTCGCAAGGTACCGCCACGGATGGCCTGCTTGGCAAGGAGCATCCGCACCCCCGGGCTTATGGGACCTTCCCTCGCATCCTGCGCAAGTATGTCAGGGACGAGACGAAGCTCCGGCTGGAAGAGGCCATCCGAAAATTTTCAGCCCTGCCTGCCCAGAAGATGCGGCTGGCGGACCGGGGAGTGCTCAAGGAAGGGTTGTGGGCTGACATCGTGGTGTTCGACCCCGCCACCATCCGGGACGTCGCGACCTTCGAGAATCCGAATCAGCTATCGGCAGGGATGCAGTATGTGCTGGTCAACGGAGTCCCGGTGATCGAGGGCGGGAAGATGACGAATGCCCTGCCAGGGAAGGTGCTGCGAGGGCCTGGCTACGTGTCTGGGTACGTGCAGCGCTGATAATCTGAAGTCACCATCGAGGCAATCTCGTGCTGCTAATCGCGTAGCCCGCTCAATTCGCCTCAACGTCGCGCCGCCACTTCTGCAACAGCGTCTGCAGCTCATCCACGATCTCCGGATGTTGACGCCGCAAATTCCGCGACTCCCCCGCGTCCTGCACAACGTCCGAAAGAAAAATGGAATCCTCTCCCTGCAGTGGCTTTTCCCCGGCGGGAGTGCCATCGTGCACGATTCCGTTTATCACCAATTTCCATCTGCCCTTGCGGATCGCTAACTGTGGACCGAGCGACCACGCCACGAACTCATGCGGTGACGATGCACCTTGGGTCAGCACTGGCCACATATTCCGCCCGTCAATGGTTCGGTCCTCGGGAAGCCCGGCTCCTGTCAACTCACAGATCGTCGGCAGAATATCTGCGCTCATCAGGACCTGATCCAAGGACTTGCCGGAAGGGACATGGCCCGGCCAGTTCACGAGCGCCGGAACGTGCATCCCTCCATCGAACGTGCTGAACTTAAAACCGCGGAAGGGTGTGTTCCTGCCCGCCGTTGCTGCGTACTGACCAAGCCCGGCACGTCGCTCCGTAGTTGCGCCGTTATCCCCCAGCAGGAAAATCACGGTGCGTTCTCGCTGTCGGGTTCGTTCCAGGGCGCTGACTATGTTGCCAACCATGTCGTCCGCGGCAGAAAGCATAGCGGCATAGACGCGCCTCTCCGGAGCAAGCTTTGGAAACCGATCTAAATATTTTTGCGGAGCATGCATGGGGTAATGCACGGCGTTGAAAGCGGTGTACAGAAAAAACGGCTGCTGCGGGCGGTCAGCGATGAAGTTTACAGCCTCCGCTCCAATGCGCTCGGTGAGATACTGGCCATCCTCGAACACCTCGGTCCGATTGCGCCATAAATCATGGAAGTTGACACGTTTCGGTTCGCCCCAATAGAAGCGATGCGAGTAATAATCGACGCAACCGTCCAGGAAGCCATAGAAGTAATCGAAACCGTGTGCATTCGGAATCGTGTCCGGCGTATTCCCCAGATGCCATTTGCCAGTTAATCCGGTCCTGTATCCGCGATCCTTCAGGAGGGAGGCGATCGTCCGTTCCGAAGGCCGTAACGCCGGTCCGTTGTTGGGGACTCCAGCGCGTATCGGACTCCGGCCGGTCAGCAGTGCGGCGCGCGCCGGTGAACATACCGGAGCGTTCGAATACCAGTTCCGGCAAACCGTCCCTTCCGCGGCTAACCGATCAATGTGGGGCGTTCGCAAATCGCTGGCGCCCAAATATCCCAGATCGTTCAATCCCAAATCGTCGAAAAGAATAACAAGGATGTTGGGCTGAGCCGTCCTCTGCGCGTTGACAAAAGGCGCTTGCGAGGTTACAAGCCCGCCCAACAAAGCTCTTCGCGAAAACCTGCCTGGCATAATCTCTACCGGCTCGGAGTCAAAGCTCTTATTGCAATTGTTGTAGAGCGTGCTCGAGTGCCTCGACGAAGAAATATTCGCCCCACATCACCGACTCGTCCACGCCCAGTTCCTTGTGAACGTGATACACGCCACCCTTCAGGATGCCCTCCCATTTTTTGTCGCTCTTGGCCAGGTGCTTCTGGCTCAGAGTTCGCAAAATCAGGAGTGCCGTCGAGAAATAGGCCTGTCCCTTGATCGGATCGTTCACTAGCCGGTGCAGGCGCAGCAGGCCGGATGCCGCGATTGCCGCCGCCGATGTATCCAGCAAGTTCCGTTTATCGGAAGGCGCGGTGAAGTCCCACGGTGGTACGCCGTCCGATGGCGTATGCAAAATGTAATAATCGGCGCACTGCTCCGCCGTCTCCAGGAACCGGAGGTCGCGGCTGTATTCATAGCAGGCAGCAAAGCCATATAACGACCAGGCCAGTCCCCGCGACCAGCATGAGTCGCCCCGGTATCCCTGTTGGGTGGTCTGACGCAGGAACTCTCCGGTATCCAGATCGAAAATACCCTCGTGTGCGGTCGATCCGTCACCTCTCACCAGCACGCGCCGGGTGGTCAACGAGTGCCGCAGGGCAATGTCCCGCAACTTGCGGTCGTTGGTTTCCCGAGCTGCATAAAAGATGATGCCGACGTTCATCATGATGTCGATGAACAAAGAATCGTCGCCGACAAAGGAGCGCAGATACTGACCTTTTTCCTGAAACCGGAGAGCTAGCGTGCGGCCCGCTTCAATCACCGCTTCCCGCAGAGCCGGTTCATGCGTCAACCGGTACCAGCGGTAATAAGTGGACATGAAGATGAAGCCAAGGTCGTGTACATCGCGGTCTTCCTTGCGGGATTCCAACGGTTTGGTGTAGCGGATGGCCTGCTCCATCCAGAACTTTCCCTCCGGACTACCGGCCGCCCGTTTGTGGAAGATCCACATCATTCCAGGGAAGAAGCCGTCGCACCAATGCGTCCACGCGACGCCCTGGTGCTTCCATTTCCCATCGATGGTATACATCGGATAAAAATCCGGATAGTTCTCGATCAGTTTTCGGACTTGGTGTTGCGCAAACCGAAGCGCGTTCTCCAGCAAATCCCGGTCGGTATCGAGCACGTGTTGAATCATTGCTTCTCGGATTTTAGCAGCACGCCGTTGTTCGGGACAGAAGTTTTCACCAGGCTACGAAGTTGCATCTGGAACCCGCGCCAGAGCTTCAGATGGGTGCCCTGAACCTGGAGCGGCCCGTGCGAGGACTGCATCGGATAACAGGATGAATAGGCTGACGCCAGACACGGCAACGGGACAGAATGTGGGATTGTCAGCTCATTTTCTCTCCCGTTCAAATCGGCGTGGCTGCCGGGAAAGTCCATCGAATACAACACGATTGCGAAGCTGTAGAAATTGTTTTCGCGCTGCAAACGGGTAAGACGTCCTTTGATCACGGCCCCTTTTGGAGCAATCAGTTTTCCGTGAAACTTCAGGTTGCGCACCAGCGTCGCTTCCACCGGATCGCCGACTGCGGATGTATTGGAATCGATTGGCGCATTCAGAGCGATGTCGGCCGAAAACTCGTTCGGTAATTCAACTTGAGTCAGCTCCGGGACGATGGCAGCAGGTGCATCGGGCGGCGGATCGCCGAAGGACAGCACGGATTCACCCGCGTACTGGCGGCAGCCGTGGAACAGAGTGCGGTTGCGATGCTCAGTGCCGTTCAGGTCCACCATCAGCAGATCCGCGGCGGAAGGAAGCAGGAACGTGGATGCTCCGATGGACGTTCGCTGGTACTGCAGAGTCTTGGTGGATGACCGCAGCCCCAGAGACAACGGGATTTCATCCGCCGTTAAATCCAGCTTGAGCAGATCCAGCGAACTGGATTCTACCCAAAAGGAACCATGATAGGCGACCAGCGCAGTTTGAGGGGGAACCTTGAGATGATAGCCGCTCGAGAGCAGTGGGACCCGGTAGTCGTATCGAATCGCCGTACGCCCTCCGATGGTGTCCTCGCCGGCACGCGTAAAGAATGACCCGTCCGATAGAAAGATGCTGTGAGCGAGCAGGCCAAAATCACCATTTCCAATCGTGCCCCCTACCAGGTTGCTCAACTCAGATTCAGCCATGCGGTTCGCACCGGGCCAGCCGTACAGTTCCTTGTGCTCCACCAGCGCGACCTCCAGGCGAACAGTGTCCAGCATCTCGAATTTCCGCCCCGGCATCACCCGCCGCGATCGCTCAATGGTCTGCTCGCAGGTGTAGTTGGGCAGGCGGTTCAGATTGTCGGCGACTTTGAGCTTGATTTTGGTAATCAGCATTAGCTCGGGCGCAAGCTCCTGCTGGGCCCGGCACGCTTCCAGCGCGATCAAGAAAAGCACGCAACGCATACAAGGAACCGACCCTGTTAACATCGTCACATGGCTGCGACGAAAATTACAGTAATCAACAATGGCCCCATCCGCGTCGAGGGCGAATTCACCATCCACGACGCGGAAGGCAAGGATTACGGCTTGGCAGGCCGTACAGTGATCTCACTCTGCCGCTGCGGGCTTTCGGAGAACAAACCATTTTGCGACGGGCATCATGGAGTGAAAGGATTCGAATCGCTCTGCCAAGCCAAGGACCTTCCGCCGCCCAAGCCCAAGCTCTAAGTTATGGAGCTAATTGAACTCAGCGCCACCGGCGCGCACGTGGATCCGTATGAAGCGCTTGAAACCGGAAATATCCTGTATTTTCCGAATGAAGCTTCAGGGCTGAGTGAACAGGACAGGCGTTTTCTCCTTTCGATTCGCCAAACCAATGGCGCGCTTCATAAGAACATCGCGTATCGTCCCTTGGAAGACAGACTGTCCGGCCATGAGCAGCCCGGATCCGCTTCGGCCAAATCGTTACAGCAGGCTTTGCGCAGCTATTCGGAGTGGGCCATCCAATTCACCGGCAAGATCCTGCCGCGCTATGCCGCGCACTGGCGTTTAGATTACGCCAGCTTTCGTCCACAGGAAGAAGAGGGACGCGATCTGCCGTGGAAAAAGCGGAACGACCTTTTGCATGTTGACGCCTTCCCGTCCCGGCCAACCAAGGGCGACATGATTCTGCGGGTCTTCACGAATCTGAACAGCGACCACAAG
>JBBSHP010000427.1:0-5012 GCA_038232555.1 Bryobacterales bacterium | reverse complement strand
GGGTTTCAGTGCTTGCATTGTTAAATGGTGACCGAAGTTTCAGGGGGAGTGGGTTTTGGGTGCTTGCTCGGGGATTTGGGGGTTTTGAGTGGGGATTTGCGTTGGTTGGGCAGTAGCAGGCAGGAATGCCTGCTCTACAGGGATGGGTTGCTGCGCATCTGCGGATCTGTTTGCTGCTTTCTTGATTTTTGTGAGCAGGAGGGAGCGGGCGCCGTTGGGTTTTTGGAGGGATTGGAGGTCAATGTTGTTGAGCGCGGTCCGGCGCAGGAGTTGCGTCAGGCCTTTGGGAGTTTCGGGCCACGCGAGATTCGGGCTTTGCTCGCGCAAGAGCACGAGGAGTTCCGTGGCAGTGCCGCTCCATTCGATTTGCGATTCCATAAAGGTTGCTACTGCCTGGGCGATCGGGTCGGGAGATCCGGTGAACTTTCGCCAGTCAGAGGCCGTGCCCTTGCTGACCGCCGTGCATAGGGCTCCTAGTAACTGGGGCCGGAGCGCTTCGAATTCGGCTTGCGAGATGGGTGCGGCGTGTGCGGGCAAATCGATTGTGATGGCACGTTGTCCCAGGCGCAGGGCGGTTTCGGTGGTGAAGAGCAGGGGGCGCTCGACCTGGAAGTGGAAGGGCTCGGGATCCGAAGACTTGTCGCGGACGGCGAAGACCATTCCAGTGGAGAGACGGATCAACTTGCGCAGGGTGGCGGCTGGCAACAGGTCCACGTTGTCCAAGGCCACGATCCAATTATGCAGGGCTAGGGACTGGAGATCGCGCGCACTGGACGGCAGAGGACAGAAGCGAGCGGGACCTGGATCGATGAGGGCTCGGAGCATGGCCGCTACGCTGGACTTGGCCGATGAGGACGAGCCTTGCAGGACCAGAATCGGATAGGGGCCGGTGGGCGACATAGCTGCGATGAGCCACGACAAACAGCGGGTGAAATGCTCTGGAGTGAGACCGAGCAGGTTTTGGAGTTTGTCGAATGTTTTTTTGGCGGCTGGTTGGGGATGTGGAAGAGGGCTGGCGGATCGCGCGGCGCGAAAGTAGCCGGCCAGGTTTTGAGTGATGCGCCAGCCTTGGGCGGTGATTTCGACGGCTTCGCCCTGGGCGTTGTGGAGATCGAGAAGGACACCTGGACCAAGCTTGCCGGGACTTGAGGCGATGCGGCGAGCGATGGCTGGTCTTGTGACGGTGGTATCTTGCTCAGCCGGAAACTCGACTTTGGCTTCGAGCGATTGGACTACATCGCGGAGGGCGGAGGGCCTGGGGACGACGGAATGCTCAGCCTGGAAGCGGGCGAGGAGCCAGTTGCGGTAGACGTTGGAATTCAGTGGAACCACCTGGCTGCCTTCAAGCTGGACGGGGATGCTGGCGAAGATCTGGCCTAGGTTGGAGGCGAAAGGCGTGGACGGGCGGGAGCTGGTTAGCAGGGCATCGATTTGCCAGGCGCGGGTTTGGGATAGGTCGGCCATACTCGCCCTATAGATAGCAGGCGAGGTGGTGAAAACGAACCATGGTTTTTGTAAAGCGAGGGAAGCAGGGGAGATTGAGGCGAAAATAAATGGGAACGGCGGAAAGATTAGGGCCACGAATGGACACGAATAAACGCGAATAAACACGAACACCTCATCGCCAGATGTGATCTGAGCGAACGCTGTGACCCAACTTCGCCCTAATATAAGGGCATGCGCTTATTTTTCGCGCGTGTCCTGCACAGCAATCACATCGCGTGTCTGAACCCCTCGACTGAACGCTAACTGCTGACCATTCGCCGACCAATCATATCGGAATAACGTTTCCCCGTGTAGGCGCGTCAACTGATGCGGGCTGCCGCCATCGAATGGTTGACTCCAAATATTGTCCCCATCTTTTCCCCCAATCACATAAGTTAACTCGCGGCTGTCTGGAGTCCAGCGAATATCCGCTGTATACGAAACGGACATGGGCGTGGGGAAAATAGCCGATGGGTTGCCACCATTGATGCCGATCACGGCAATACTCGTGGGATAGTTGCCGGTGCTAAGTTGCTGGTCGCGATAGAAGCCCGCGATCCACTTGCCGTCCGGTGAAACAACCGGCATTTCCCAGTACCGTTCATTCAGTTCGACGACCGGCCCACCCCTGGACCCTACCCGCCATAGCGTGTCCCAATGTCTGGCGCCCAATGCTGTGAAGACCACCCATTTGCCATCCGGCGAAATCTTTGGATTGGATTGCGATGTGACCTTGCTTAACATAAGCGCATTGGCGCCGTCCACGTCCATCGTCCAGAGTGCAGAGGTTCCGCTTCGGTCGGAATTGCACGCCACCCGTCCCGATGAGGAGATGGAAGCATCGGAGTTGGCGCCGGGGAATGGCATTTGGTTCCGGTGAGTCCCATCGGCGTTCACGGCCCACAAGGTACGCGAGCCGTTTGCCTCTTCCTCGAACAGGATTCGCTGGTCGGGCATCCATACAGGCGCGGATTTTCCGGTCGCCTCGAACACGACAGATTCCGGGTTCGGCGAGTCCGTCGAAGCGATGCGTCCGATAGCAGAGAATCGTTGCTCCTCCACGGTTATGAGCTCCCGTGAGTCCAATGAAGCGCTCGCGCCGATCTGAAAGTTTACGCCCTCGGTCAATTTACGCACAGCTCCTGACGGGTAGGCGACGATCCAGAGGTGATAGACGGGAGAGTCTGGACTGCAGGCGCTCATGACGAGACCACGCATATTGCCAAGCGCCAGGCGGTCTGGCGGACAAATCCCCACATATGGTCTGACAACGCACGCTCTCTTCCATCGGCGCTCTGTATCAAAATGATCCTCGCGTCGCTTCCCGTGGATTTTTGACTTGATGAATCGTACGTCGTGGCGGCAATCGTCCGGCCATCGGGCGACCACGCCGGATAATCCAGCACCTGCGGCAGGGTGCGAGACGCGAGTTTGCGCTCCGCTCCCGAGTCGACAGCGGCCACGAAGACCGTGCTCTGATTGAACGACTCGCGCATGAAGGCGAAGCTCTTACCGTCGGGAGAGAACGTTACTGGCGAGTCCACGTTTTCCTTTAGCCTCTCGGACGACCCGCCCATTACCGGCACCCGGTAGAGAGCCGAAGCTTTCTGTCCTGGCTTCCAGAGTACGTAGTAGACCATTTCGTTGTCCGGAGAGAAGGTGATCCCCGCGTATCGGACCGGCGCGGGCGGCACGATTTCTACTTCGTGTAGGGTGGTGGTGCGCCGCACCACTAGCGCCTGATTGCCAGATGCGAGTGTCGTAAAGGCGATGTAACGGCTGTCGGGAGAGATGACAGCCTTTAAGGCCTTTCCGGAACTAGTGATCCTGATTATCCTGGTGTGTTCGAACGGAGGGGGTTCGGACTTCCTGAAATGGGAGGTACCTAATACACCCGCTGCTACCAAAATCAGAACGGCGGGAAGCACGACCTTGCGGTTCCAGAAACGCACCGGTCTGTCCACCGGCTGCGGTGAGGCCTGCTCCAAAGGAACCTCGAGACCATCCGTCCGGCGAACCGGCGCAACAAACGAGTATCCCCGGCCTGGGATTGTCATCACGTATTGATGATCCGAAGCGCTCTCTCCCAGAGCCTTCCGCAATGAAGAAACGTTGCGGGCGAGGCTGTTTTCCTCAACGGCAGCGTCTGGCCAAACGGCCGCGAGGAGTTGTTCTTTCGTGATCACCTCTCCAGCGTGGCCGATCAGTTCGAGTAAGGTGTCGAAAACCTTCGGCGAGAGCTGTGACGGCTGTCCATCACGGGAGAGAAGCCGTCTGCCGACATCCACCTGAAAAGGCCCGAAGTGATAGAAAACAGATCGCATAGACGGCCGTCATAACTTATCAGAATCTTTCATCACGCTCTTGCGACTAACCGGGGTATTCTACCACGGAATCGCCTTACAGCCTGACTTCCAGACCTGCAGACGAGACCCTGTAGGGGCAGTGGACTTACCCATTAGCACTCCGACGAGCATCAGCAATGCTTTTACGAAAACGAACAAAAGAACAGAAAATTCGAAAGAACCAAAGGAGAAACTCATGATCGAAAAGAACGAAGTTGACGCAGCCGAGTCATCGATTGCATCGGAACATAACAATGGAAAACTCGCCGGGCCCGGAACCGTAAGCGAACACTCTTGTGCACGCGAGTACAGCAGTTTAGGTCTGGACAAGAATGTGATGGCAAAAAGTAGCGGGCTAGTATTGTCGAACTTGGGTCATCGTTTGAGCTTGACGGCCAAGGTGCTGACTCACGTGAAAACATGGAAAGCGACTCTCTTATTGGGGACTTCCCTGCTGCTTGGCGTTACTGCGCTGGCCGCGGGAAATGTGGTGACCGATTGGAACACGATTGCCTCTACGACCATCGTCAAGAACGGCGGCAAGCCGCCCTCATCTTCACCCGTTTGGTTTGCCTATACGAGCCTGGCTGTTTATGATGCGGTCAATGCGATCACAGGCCAATACCGGCCGTTCTATTACCATACCGCCGCGCGGCAGGATGCCTCCCTGGAGGCCGCGGTTGCGGCGGCAGCTCATCGAATCCTGGTGAACTATTTTTCAGCACAGCAGAGCGATCTGGATACCAAGTTCACCGCTTCGTTGGCGGCGATCAGCGCCGAGGCCACAGCGAAGGACGCAGGCGTGGCCGTCGGGGAAGCCGCTGCGGCGTCGCTGATTGGCGCCCGAACCGGCGACGGACTCGAAGCCAACGTGCCCTACGTTCCCGGATCGGGTCCTGGCGTCTGGATCCCGACGCCGCCGGCATCCGCCTCGGCGGCAACCACATGGCTGCCCCAGTTCCGCCCCTTCACGATGACCACGGCGGCCGATTTCCGGCCGGATGGACCGACGCCGCTATCCAGCGAGGCCTGGAAAAGGGATTACAACCTGACTCGCCTGTATGGCGCCGCCAACAGCACCCTACGGTCGGCAGCGGAGACGGAGATCGGTATATTCTGGACCGAACATACCCCCCAACAATACGCGCGAGCCTCTCGTGGCGATCCCGCTCTACATCGCCG
>JBBSHP010000426.1:0-5021 GCA_038232555.1 Bryobacterales bacterium | reverse complement strand
TGGCCCTCATCGAACGGTTGCGGGCACTGAAGCTGGAAGGTGTTGTCTCCGGCGTCGTCGCGTTTTCCTGGACGCGTAGAGGTGAATCCGCCGCCAACGGCGAGGAGCGCATGGCTTCGGCGCTTCTCAGCGTAGCGCAGCGCTGTCGCGATGCACTCATCATTGCACTTACTGGCAACCTGCACGCGTGCAAAACAACGATGTCTGAAGTCGCCCCTTACCGGTTAATGGGCTCATTCCTTCCACCAGCGCAAACTGTGTCTCTGGTTGTCACGGATCGAGGTGGCCAAGCATGGAATTGTCAGAGTGGCACCTGCGGGCCGCACACCGTAGATTCGAGCGGAGGCGTAAGGCGCGGTATCACATTAGCGTCCCCGCATCCCGCTTACGACGGCGTGTTGTCCACGGGGTTGCCAACAACGGCATCGATGCCAGCCGGGCACTGATGCCGCCAGCATGGGAGTCGCCGGCGAAGTGACAGGCCGTCATGCTCAAACAACGCCGGCCCAACGAGTGTTACCGGAAACGGGTGGTTCCGAAGACTTGGTGAGTTCACTTGGCCGCATAACGCCCAAACCGGACTTCTGGCCCCCACCGCTGAGCCGCGTCAGAAAAGCGCGTTGAGTGAACAGCACCGGCACTAAAGAGCATTTCGCAGTTTGGCAACTTCTTCATAGGTTTCTAGCACGCGGGCCGCCGTTTCTGCCCAACTGAATCTGGTTAGCTGCTGAAATCCTTTGAGGATCAGGGCATTGCGCAGGTCCAGATCGACCAGCGTTTCGCGGATGCCTCTCGCGATGTCGAACACGTTCTCAGGATTCACGATCGTTGCCGCATCGCCCACCACTTCCGGAAGAGAGCTGACGCCCGAAGTGACTACCGGGGTACCACAAGCCATGGCTTCCAGCGGCGGGAGACCAAATCCCTCGTAGAGCGACGGAAACACAAAGGCGGCCGCAGCCTGGTAAAACACACGCAAGGTTTCGATGGGCACGAATCCGAGGAAGCGCACCGACTGTTCCACGCGGCCCTGGATGACGGCATGGCGCAACGTGGAACTGCGCGAAACATTGTCACCGATGATAATCAGCCGGAGGTCTTTGTACAAGGGATGTTCGCTCAATTCACCCCGGACCACGGCGAAGGCCTCCACTAATCGCGGCAGATTCTTCTGGGGGTTGGTGCGACCCGCATAGAGCAGAAACGGGTAGTGGATTTGATATCGATCCAGAATGCGCTGCATGTCGGGCGGATACCGGTACGTTTCCTCGCCTACGCACGCAATGGATGGAGAGCTTGGCCGCTCAAACACGGGGTCCGGAGCGTTATAGATGGTCCGAATGCGGCTTTTCGGAATTCCCAGAAACGTCTCCACATCCCGGCGAGTGGCATTGGAAACTGCAATCGCCCGCGAGGCGTTAAGCAGACGCCATTCCGCGGAGAGGGCGGCAGCCCAAACTCCCGCGAGATCCGGCTCTCGGAGATGAGGAATAACATTCGCCGCAAGCATTGTTATAAAATTTTACCCATGAAACCTGTCTGGTTCCGCGCGGCCGCCGTTGGCGTGGCTGCCCTCCTATTGATCGCCGCATATAAGCGCGCCGAGCCCTCTTCCGTGATGGCCGAGGCCGCCAGTGCGTTTCTGAATTCACTCTGGCCCGACCAGAAGGCAAAGGTGTCCTACGCCTTTGACGACGAAGAACGCCTTAGCTGGCACTTTGTGCCGACCGGCGTGAACTATAAGCCGGGCGACCGCGAACTGCGCAAGGGCATGCCCTTGGGCGCGATGCAGCCCTTTCAGCGGGAGCTGGCGACCGCTCTGCTTGCCGCCGGCCTGAGCCAGCAGGGTGTGATCAAAGCCCAGTCGATTATGAGCCTCGAACAGGTTTTGCTGCTCCTCGAAGGCGCCAAGCCAGCCAATCGCCGCGACCCCGATAATTACTTCATCACGATCTTCGGTACCCCTTCCGCCAAAGGCACCTGGGCCTACCGCATCGAGGGCCATCACCTGGCGCAGAACTACACGATCGTGGATGGAAAGGTTTCCGACTCGCCGTCGTTCTTCGGTTCCAACCCGGCCGAAGTACGCATCGGACCCCGTAAGGGACTCCGCGTGCTGGCGCTTGAAGACGACTACGGTTACGACATGATTGAATCACTCGACAAGACCCAGCAAGACGTAGCTGTGGTGGACAAGACAGCGCTGAAAGACATTATCACTGGCGCCTCCCGCAAGGCTGCGCTCAAGGGCGCCCCGAGCGGCCTCTCCGCTGCCAAGATGGCCGCAGCGCAGTACGACAAGCTGATGACCATCGTCGAGCTATACGCTTCGAATGTGCCGCAGGCTATGGCGCAAAAGCGCCTGGAACTGGCGCGGAAGCAGCCGAAGGACGCCACCTTCTTCGCTTGGACCGGCGCAGTTGAACGCGGTGGCCTGCACTATTACCGCATCCAGACGCCCGGCTTCCTGATTGAGATGGATTGCACGCAGGATCAAGGAAATCATGTCCACTCGGTGTGGCGCGATTACGAGAACGATTTCGGACTTGATCTGCTCAAGGCCCATTACAGCGCGAGCCACTAATGAACAAAGCGTCCCGCTTTGTTCGGCAGTCGTTTTCGTTGAAAGCCGCGCTGGGAGTTCTCTGTCTTCCGTTCGCGGTCGCGCTGCTCGCTCAGTCCGTGCCGCCGGCGCTCGAGTCGCCCCCTGCGCGTCCGCCCCAGACGGGCCCAAACGGGGAGAAGTTCGTGGGCATGCCCAAGTTTCACGACCCGGCGCCTTACGATATCAACGAGCACACCGGCTACAAGCAAATCTTCGACGGCAACAGCTTCAACGGATGGGACGCCGACCCTACAATCTGGCGCGTCGAAAACGGCGTCATGGTAGGTGAAACGTTGGAGGGCAAGCCAAAGGGGAACAACTACATCGTCTATCGAGGCGCCAAGACGCGCGACTTTGATTTGAAGCTCCAGATGAAGATCGAAAAAGGCGGGGGCGGCGGTATTCAGTACCGCAGCGTCACCGGCGTTCCGTGGACACGGCCCCAGCCCAAAGGCCAGCCGCCCTATGACCTCAGGTTCATGATGACCGGTCCGCAGGCGGACTTCTGGTTCCCGGTGAGTGCGCACACTGCGGCGTACACAGGACAGTGGTATTCCGAAAACACGATGCAGGGCATTCTCGCTTATCGCGGCCAGGTCACGCAGGCGCTGCCCGGACAGACAAACCGCCTGGTTGCCAACATCGAGGATAAGCAGGCCCTGGGTGGCTATGTGCAGGTCAACGAATGGAATGACTACGAGATCATTGCGCGCGGCGGCGTGATGATGCACATTATGAATGGCCAGCTCATGGCGGTATTCATCGATGACAATAAAGATTCTGTCAATAACCAGGCTGGACTCATTGGCTTCGAAATCGAAAGCCAGCCGTGCAAGATCTCGGTGCGCAACATCTGGCTCCGGATGTTTGAATAGAGCATTTCACTTATTCATGGACGCCAGCGGCAAAGCGGCGCCAGGAACAAAAAAGTAAGCCTAGGAGGCCTTGTCGGCGGCTACCAGCCAGACCGCGGCCGGCAAGTTCACGCCTCCCGCCGAGGCGTACGGTTTGAGAGCGCGGCGGATTGACTCCACGGCAGCGACCCGAATGTCATCCGGTTGGTCTGCGAGAGCACGTTTGGCCGGCCCCATTGCAGACGACTGGAAGACCGCGTCTTCCAGTGTTCCGCCGGCCGCAAGGTCCATTTGAATGTCCAGCGGAGTGAAAGAGGGCGCCGTAAAACCCGCTGCAGTCAGGATGCGCGTGACCCGCGCAGTATCGGCGAACGCGAAAGGGCCAGGCTCTTCCGGCTCTGGCTTCGGCAAACGCGGCGCATGCTCATAAACCGCGTTTAGCGGGATTTGCAGCCAGGGATTTTCGTTGATTGGACGCCAGCATGCGAAACGAATGCGCCCACTGGCAACCAGGCTGGTCCGCAGGTTCGCAAACGCAGCGACGGGATCGCCGAAGAACATCACTCCGAAACGCGAAACAATTAGTTCCGCGCCGAGATCCCGCAGCGGCAGCTCTGCCGCGTCCCCGAGCATACCGGTCGCGTTCGCGAACAGCCGAAGACGTTCCATCGCAAGCGCGAACATAGGCTCGGAGAGATCGATTGCGACGACGTGGCCCCGCGGGACCCACGGCGCGTGCCAATTCGATAGTGGTAGCGCCGCACCCGCAACCGACATCGATCACGGTGGACCCGGCGCGTGGCTGGGCAAAGGCAAGCAAGGGTCCGGTAACCGGAGTGAGGGTTCGGTCGAGACGATCCTGGTTACTGGTCCAGTATTCCCCATCGAGTCCATTCCAGCGGGTTCGTTGATCTTCGTTAAACGTCTGTGCGGGCGTCATTGTGGATCCTTTCATTTTAGAACTCTAACCGTTTCTAACCGTTCGAATTGATCGTTCCTCTGGCTTGCATTCTTAGGACTCTTGGGATTGTCTGCACCTTATCTTAGGTGGACCGTTGAACGCGAATATCGGCTAATGGGCAGTTCTCAGTTTGGCAACTTCTTCATAAGTTTCGAGCACCCGGGCGGCTGTTTCTGCCCAACTGAATCTGGTTAGCTGCTGAAATCCTTTCAGGACCAAGGCATTGCGCAGGTCCAGATCGACCAGCGTTTCGCGGATGCCTCGCGCGATGTCGAACACGTTCTCGGGATTGACGATCGTTGCCGCATCGCCCACCACTTCCGGAAGAGAGCTGACGCCCGAAGTGACCACCGGGGTACCACAAGCCATAGCTTCCAGCGGAGGGAGGCCAAATCCCTCATAGAGAGACGGAAACACAAAAGCGGCGGCAGCCTGGTAAAACACACGCAAGGTTTCGATGGGGACGAATCCGAGGAAGCGCACCGACTGTTCCACACGGCCCTGGATGACGGCATGGCGCAACGCGGAACTGCGCGAAACATTGTCACCGATGATAATCAGCCGGAGGTCTTTGTACAAGGGATGTTCGCTCAATTCACCC
>JBBSHP010000425.1:0-5028 GCA_038232555.1 Bryobacterales bacterium | reverse complement strand
GAATCTGATAAAAGTGACGGGAACCCGAAGAGGTCGGCGTTAGCTGGCACTGCAACTACGAATAAGGGCCGGAACGCGGGCCGAAGGCCGGATGCTGAGGCAAACCGGAACGTTGCAACAATCATCCAGACCTTCGGAAGTGAATGGAAACTACACCTTGGCGCGATCTGCGAAGTTCTCGATGAGCGGAACGTCCCGCTACCCGGCTCTAAGAAATGGAAGGCAAAGGGATGCACGGATTGGACTGACGTCCTTTCCGAAGATCCGGAAGGGCTGGTGAAAGCCCTGCAGCACAGGTTGAAGTGGGTTTCAGAAAACCCTGCTGATTAGCAGGTCAGCCGCGCGGCTAATCCAATTTGCCGCGATTAGCCGCAATTAGCCGCGCTGTTTCGACCGAGTTGTATTCCTCAGCGCTTCAATTACTTACGACGAGATCCTTTCCCGTCTAAATCTCTTCTGCGACAACCAAGTCAGGCTCAGCAAAGCGGCATCGGGGCTGGAGAAGACGATGAACGAAGAAGCATTGACGACCGCAATCGCGGAACAAGTAATGGGATGGAAATCGGCACCGGACCGTTTCTTGATGGGAAATCGTGGTTGGCTGCCACGTTGGCGGTTTCAGCCAACGGAGAGGCTCGTCCATGCGTTCAGGCTCCTCGATGCAGCGGCTCCGGAGTTTTACAGCATCAATGGCGGCACAAAACAACCCTTTACGGTTCGCATTCAAATTGGCGCCCTGACCGGCGAGGCGCACGGCCCCTCAAAACCCAAGGTCATCACCTGCGCTATCGCGATGGCATGTGGCATCGACGTTGAGGCGAACGGTTGAGCCCCCAAGAAGCGGCTTCGATGGCCGCTCAGCAGTCAACCAACACGGCCTTGCGCACAATCGGTGCACTCTTTGAACGAGGCGACGTAATCGAAATCCGAGCGCTGGACGTAGGGCGAACCTAGGAACATGCCGGCAGTACATATGCGGGATACTTCAATTTCGAAAACTGCGACGACATAACCGCCATCCGATCTATTGATGGCAGGGCAGAGGGCGTTTACGTGGTCCTGAACCGATTTAATCCGGATCTGCTGGCACGGTCGAACAACCGACTCAGAGTCAGGCCTAAACAGACGACCAGCGACCCGGATATTGTCGAACGGCGGTGGCTGTACATCGACGTGGATGCGCGGCGGCCATCTGGAATCTCGGCCACACGCGAAGAGCACGAAGCGGCACTCCAACGCGCACTGTCCATCAGGGAGTTTCTAGCGGAACGAGGATGGCCCGAGCCGGTACACGGCGATCCCGGGAACGGCGGACACCTGCTATATCGCCTTCCGGCGCTGAACCTTGATCGGGCGGGGGATCTTGTGAAGCGCTGCCTTCAGGCTCTGTCGGCGCGTTTCTCCGATTCGACCGTCGCCGTGGATCAGGCAACCGCGAATCCCGCCCGGCTTTGCAAACTCTATGGCACTTTGGCTCGCAAAGGCGACCCAACAGCTGATCGGCCGCACCGGCGCTCGTCCTTACTTGAGACTCCGGAGCGAATTATCCCGGTGACGATAGGAAAACTCGAGGCGCTGATTGCAGAACTTGTAGTGCCCGCGGCACCTACGATTGCGGCGAGCCGGAATCCTTCAACTCGGCGCGACTTCGAGATTGATGAGTGGCTTGTCTCAAGCGGACTGGACATTGCGAGGGGTCCGGAACCTTACAAGGACGGACGACGGTGGATCGTCCGCACCTGTGCGTTCAATCCCCAACATCAGAAACCCGCCATCATCGAACTTCCAGGGGGAGCGCTCTGTTATAAGTGCCAGCATAATAGTTGCTCCGGGCATAACTGGACGGCCTTCCGCGAATGCGTGGAGCCTGGCTACCGGAAGCAAACGCTGCAACCGAACTTTACCGGTCCGACATCCCGTGCTTCCGAGGAGAATCCAACTGACGAATCGCCGCTGATTACACAACTGTCCCAGATCCCGAGCGTATGGCAACTCGAACAGAAACTGGACTGGTCCGTCAAGGAAATGATCGCGCGCGGAAGCATCACGCTAATCTCGGCTGAAAGCGGCACCGGGAAGACCTGGGTCGGTTACTACCTCGCCGGATGCATTGCAAACGGCCAGCCTGTACTCGGCCGCCCGGTCCACCCGAGCAAAGTTTTGTACCTCGACGGGGAGAATCCGCTCTATCTTGTCAAACAGCGGCTGTTCGATCTAGGGGTTTCGGAGACACCGGATCTCACTATCTGGGGCGGCTGGAATAGCTCGCCACCACCGGGTCCTCAGAGCTCTCTGCTGGTCGAGTTCGCGCGCGAGCAAAAGGGACTGATTATCTATGACTCGCTGATCGAATTCCACCCTGGGTCGGAACAGTCTTCCACTGAAACTCGCGCGTTCATGCGGCAATTCCGAATGCTGGCCAACCTCGGAGCGACAGTAATCGTCCTCCATCACACCGGTAAGGCCGAGAGTTCAAAGCAGTACCGCGGGTCGTCCGATATCAAGGCGGCGGTTGATACGGCGTACCTTCTTGCGCGCGCCAGCGAACAGTCCCAAGAGCTAGGTGAGCTTTCGATGACCTGCTTCAAATCGCGCCTGGCTCCGGGGCGGAACTTCGGGATGGAGTTCAAAAAAGGGCAGGGTTTTATTTCGAGCGAAGCGTTCACGCCGGCAAAGACTACCGAACAGATCATTACTGAGATCTTGGAGGCAAACCCGAACAGTAATCAGACAGAGATTGTGCGGCTAGGCAAAGCCCAGGGCTGCACGAAACGGCAGATTGAGAACTGTCTCAAAACTCGGGAATGGGGGAGATCTCCAGGCCCCAAAAACTCGACTTTATACATCTTGCCAGCTAAGAGCCGCGAAGACGATGAAGCAAGCTCCTGAAAGAGTCCGGATTCAGTTTCCCAGTTTCCCGCTCCTAGGGAATGGAAAACTGGGAAACTGCCGTAAAACTGTTCAAAGCACGGCACTTCGAGTTTCCCACGGCGTCCTGGCTATCGATGGTGGTGACGCAAGCTGCGTGCCGGAGTGCCAAGGCGAAAAAGGGGGCGAGGGCCTGGAATGAGCAGACTTCCCCGGCCGGTCGATTTGACGCAGGTGCCTGCGGTCCCATGGGCATGGGTCGATGAGCACGTGTACGCGGCCATCCGCGGCTGCAGCGTGAAAGTGTTGCAGCACGAACGGCGATTGAACATAGGCTGCCCATTCCGGCGAATCAACGGCACGACCATCAGATACAAGCTCGGGGATGTCACTGCCTTTCTGGAATCGCAACCTGGTGGCGGTGGGGCGGCAAAGCCAAGCAACTCACCCGAGCGCCGACCTGGGCGGCCGCGCCGCTGTTCGACTTGACTGTTCCGGCGCAGTAAGTGAGCAATGGTGACGACTTGAAGTTGGTCCAGAAGGCCAACGTAAAACCAGCATATGAGCGTTTTCAAGAACGGCAGGCTCTATCATTATGAGTTCCAACTGTACGGGCGGCGGTACCGAGGCTCCACCGGCGCCGCCAGTAAGCCACAGGCGATCGCGGAGGAGCGCCGCCAGCGCGAGCGATTGGAGAAAAGCTATAGCCAGATCATTGAAGAGGAAGCTCATGAACAGCGGCGTAAAACGATTCGGGAAGCGGCCGATGAATTTCTCGCTGATTATCGAGCCAAGCATCAGGCAGCGACTTTCGCCGAGTATGCCCTGGGGCACGTGAATAGCCTGCTCGGCAGCAGACTCGTTGTTGAGATCACGCCGAGTGTGGTGAAACGGTAGTCAGGCCGATCGCTTGCGTGAGAAAGCGGGACCGAAAACGATCAATGACGAGGTGCAGTTGTTGATCCGGCTCTGCGGCGACCAAGGCGAGTTGGTTCGTGCGTCTCTACGTCGCGACAAGGCGCTGAAGTTGGCCCTTCCCCCTTCACCCGGTCGCCCGTACAGTTCCTCCGAGAAGACGCGGATGCTGGAAGAAGCGCAGAAGTTGCGCACGCCGCAGATGCACGCGGCCCTCGCCCTGGACCTAAATACTGGTCTTCGAGATAAGGAGTTGCGCGAGATCCGGTGGGAGCAGATCGACTTGGTCCACAAGAAGGCGCTTACAGTGGGCAGGTCTAAAACCCAGGCCGGCACGGGGCGCGTCATCCCACTGAACGAGATCGCCATCGCCGCGCTTGAAGCACACGCCTCCTGGTACATCCGGCGATTCGGGGTGTGCAAGCCCGAGTGGTTCGTTTTTGCGTTCGGTTCGCCTCTGCCGAAAGACCCAACTCGCCCGATCACGTCGTTTAAAACGGCGTGGATCAAGGTCCGGCAGAAAGCGGGGGTGAAAGGCCGTTGGCACGACAACCGCCACACGCTGGTCACCGAAGTCGCTGAGTCGGGCGCGGGCGACGAAGTGATTATGAGCATTGCCGGGCATGTCTCGCGTGCCATGCTTTCCCGCTACTCCCACCTGCGGATGGAAGCGAAACGACGCGCCCTCGACGAGATTGCCGCCCGCCAGCGCACCGCCGACGAGAAGCGCAAGACGGATGCCGGGCGGCAGCCGCAGGATGCGACCGCTTCTCGATCAGCGGTGGTTCAGTAAGCGTTGCGGCAGAACTGGGTGCCCCGCGAGAAACCAGCCCGGGACAATGCCGTACGCGGACTTTGCCGGAGTGATCTCCCAGAACGCCGTATCTTGGGAGCTTAAATGAAGCACTTGTACGAGGTGCACACTATACGACCAAGTGGATTGTCTCCGGATTGCCGGAAACGAACCGGACGGAATAGCCCACATTCCGGTAACCGGACCTCACAGGCGGATTGGTAAACGCTACGCCGTCAGGACGGATCTGAGCACAACTTATACAACGTTCAAATTCCAACTTCCAGACAATGCGTAATTGCAGAGCAACTCGGAAGCGGATGTACTCACCTGTACGTGACGCCGGCAATCCGTCAACTCGATCTATGCTTCGGCGCTCGCGAGAAGTGACCCGCCTCTGCTTTCCAAAACTGACCCAGGCAGGCTGTAACTGAGCGCATGCCAGACTGGCG
>JBBSHP010000424.1:0-5028 GCA_038232555.1 Bryobacterales bacterium | reverse complement strand
ACTCAATTTTGGCGACAACCTGACCCTTCCTCACGCGATCCCCTTCCTTCACATTGATCTCGGTAAGCGGACCCATGACGTTCGCCCCAAGGTTGATGTAATTTCTCGGCTTGATTTCGCCAGAGGCAGTGACTGTTGCGGTCAAATCTTGCCGGACCACCTTGCCTGTCTGAACATCGACAATCCCACGTTCATTCAATTTGATGCTGGCAAAAACCCCGCCACTCACCAGGCAGATCAAGAGTATGAACAGCAGAATCTTCCATTTACGCTTCACGGATTTGTGGCTCCCGTCCCGTTTAGACGCATATTGGCTGCCATTTGTTCGGTACTTTCATCGTACCGCGATTGGGACTGCTTTACTGCTTAAGCCATCGAACACTGGTTGGAACGGAATGTTCGCAGGCCAAAGTGTCCGTAACACCGGAAGCGAGCAGTCCGCAAGCGTTGGACGTTGCGGTCCGCAAGGCGTGTTCTTCCGTGTCGGCGGAGGCGATCCGGCAGTCGCTGCGTCCGTTAAACGCCACGCAGACCTCGACACGAAACTTGGCCAGGTTCATCGTGGAAAAGAGAAGGACGCCGAAGACAGCCAACACAAATACGATGCCCACGATCACGGGCTTACTCATGTGCCCAGCGTTGTTGTTGGTTCTGTAAAGAAGTTGCCCATTTGGCGAAATTTTTGGTAGCGATCCTCGATCAACTGTTCGCTTGAACGTGATCCCAACTCTGTTAGAGCCTTGCGGAGCGGCTCTCTCATCAGTTCTGCCGCTTGGTCCAGATCAGTATGCCCACCGCCCGCCGGCTCGGGAATAATCTCATCCACCAAGCGGAGTCCCAGCAGGTCATTGGCAGTCAAACGTAATGCTTCGGCGGCTTGCGCCGCTTTACCGGAATCCCGATAGATGATGGCGGCACAACTCTCCGGGGAAATCACGCTATAAACCGCATTCTCAAGAATGCACACGCGATTTGCCACTCCCAAACCCAGCGCACCACCGCTTCCACCCTCCCCGATGATCACCGTAATGACAGGTACCCGCAGACGCGACATTTCGCGCAGATTGACCGCGATCGCCTCGGCTTGGCCGCGCTCTTCCGCGTCGATTCCCGGATAGGCGCCCGGTGTGTCCAGGAAGGTAAGGATCGGCCTGCGAAACTTGTCAGCCAAGTGCATCAGGCGCATGGCCTTTCGATAACCTTCCGGCTTGGGCATGCCGAAATTGCGGTGCAGTTTGTCCTTGGTATCACGGCCTTTCTGCTGGCCGATCACCATCACAGGTTTCGTATCGAAATAAGCCAATCCGCCCACTACTGCAGGGTCGTCTCCATAGAGACGGTCGCCGTGCAACTCTCGAAAATCCGTGAACAACCGTTGAATGTAATCGAGGGAATGCGGCCGCTTGGGATGGCGTGCCAATTGGACCCGCTCCCAGGCAGGGTTTGTAACCGGCGCGGCAGTGACCGGCTCCGCCGGGGATGGCTCCAGCTCGGATTCTTCGAGGTCTGACATGGATTGAGTCTGGTGCTAGGTGGCTAGGATCTCAACGGATTCCGGGCCACAGATTCGCTCTACTTCCGCCCGGAACTCCTTATCCGGCCGGACTTTGGTAGTCACATCCAGGATAACGGAAAAGTCCCGGGGTTTTTCAAGTCGAAGCCGGACCTCGGTCTGGCCCTGCTTGTTGATGAACAGATGACTGAGAGCCTGAGCTTTATCGTGAATTCCGTTTGTGCCAACGGGAATCCGGATCGAGATCAGCGTGGGCAGATTGAGGCGCGCGACCTCTAAAGGGACAAGATCCTGAATCGATATTTTGGGCGCCGCTCCCTCTTCGGGGAGTAACAGCCCCCGCACCAGCATAGCTTTGTCCTCAACCAGGCTGGTGAGCAGCCGGTCGTATTGTGTGGTGAACACCATCGCTTCCAAACTGCCCAGCCGATCCTCAATCTGCATGGCGGCGTAGACCTTCCCTTCCTTATTTCGCTTCCTCTGAATACCCGTCAGAATGCAGCATAACGCGACCTCAGTCCCGCGATCCAGAGTTTCCAAACCTTCCGTGGTGTGGGTGGCCAACTCGGCAACTTTGTCGGGATACTCATCCAGAGGGTGACCCGTGACGTAGATCCCCAGCATCTCTTTTTCACCGGCGAGCCTTTGCTGCGGAGTCCAATCAGGCACCTTTGGCAGGGGGTGCTCCGACCTGGCCTCATCCACAAAGGCGTTGCCGAACATTCCTCCAAATAGACCGCTCTGCCCACTCTGGCGGTCTTTCCAGACGCGCTGGCCGGACTCAATGGCGCTGTCTATCACAGCAAACATCTGCGCACGGTTGCCGCCCAGGTTGTCCATCGCTCCGGATTTGATCAAGCTCTCAACCACTCGACGGTTGACTGCGCCCATGTCGACGCGCTCACAGAAGTCGTACAACGAGAGGAAAGGACCGCCAGCCTCACGCGCCGCAAAGATGCAGTCGGCGGCGCCTGCGCCCAAGTTCCGAACCGCGCAAAGGCCGAAGCGAATTCCGCGAGAGGCGGAACCAGCGGCGGTATTCCCTGTTCCAGCAGGCGTGAAGTCGCGCAGGCTTGAATTTACATCAGGCGGCATCACCGCGATTCCCATCTCGCGGCACTCGTTGATGTACTTGACGATCTTGGCGGTGTTGCCCGTTTCTGAGGTAAGTAAGGCGGAGAGGAACTCCAACGGGTAATGCGCCTTGAGATACGCAGTTACATAGGCCAAATAGGCGTACGCGGCCGAGTGGGACTTATTGAATCCGTAACCGGCGAACTGCTCCATTAAGTCGAAGATCTTCTCGATCTTCTTTTGTGCGAATCCTTTTTCGCGGGCTCCCTGAATAAAGCGGACACGCTGGTTCGCCATTTCATCCAACTTCTTCTTGCCCATCGCACGCCGAAGAATGTCGGCATCCCCGAGTGAATAGCCGGCCAGACTATTCGAGATCTGCATCACCTGTTCCTGGTAGACAATGACTCCGTAGGTCTCCTCGAGAATTGCCTTCAGCTCGGGAAAATCGTAGCTTACCTGTTTGCGGCCGTGCTTTCGATCAATGAAGTCGTCGACCATGCCGCCCTGGATGGGACCGGGCCGGTACAGCGCGTTCAACGCGCAGAGATCTTCAATACGAGTGGGTTGGTACTTGCGCAAAATATCGCGCATGCCGCGCGATTCAAACTGGAACACTCCACTAGTGAAACCTTTGGAGAAAATATCGTAGGTGGGTGCGTCGTCCAGCGGCAGTTCTTCCGTGACAACCTTGTCGCCAGTTTGGCGTTCGATCAACCCCAGGGCATCCTGGATGATATCCAGCGTGGTAAGACCCAGGAAGTCCATCTTAAGAAGTGAGAGTTTCTCAAGACCCACCATGTCGTACTCGGTGACAATTTCGTCTTTATTGGTCTTGTAAAGCGGAACCAGCTCTTTCAGCGGAACGGGCGAGATCACGACGCCGGCGGCGTGCATGGAGCAGTTGCGCGCCATGCCCTCCAGCTTCTGAGCGACTTCGAGCACTTCCGCCATACGGGGGTCTTTCTTAGCCGCTTCGGCGATGGCCGGCTCGTGCTTGATCGCGTCCTTCAGCTTAATGTTTAGAGTGGTCGGGATCAGCTTGGTCAATCTCTCGATGTCCGCATAGCTGATATCGAGCGCACGTCCTACGTCTTTGATCGCGCTTCGAGCCGCGAGAGTTCCAAACGTAATGATCTGCGCGACCTGCTCACGGCCGTACTTCTCGGTGACGTATTGAATTACCTCGCCTCGCCGCCGGGTGTGGAAGTCGATGTCAATATCCGGCATACTGATGCGCTCCGGATTCAGGAACCGTTCAAACAGCAATCCATATTCAAGCGGATCGATATCGGTGATCTCCATCGCGTAGCTAACCAGGCTGCCCGCAGCCGACCCGCGGCCCGGACCCACCGGGATCCCACGCTCCTTGGCATAGCGAATGAAGTCCCACACGATCAGGAAGTATCCAGAGAATTTCATCTGCTGGATCATGCGAATTTCGCGATCCAGCCTTTCCGAGTACTCCGGTAGAGCGTGCTTCAGGCCGCCAGCATTATGCAACGCCTCCAGCCTGCCCCTGCGTTTCTCGAAGCCTTGCCGCGCGACATATTCGAAGTAGGTGTCGGTGGAATGCTCGGCCGGGACGTCGAAGCGGGGAAATGGTTCCGCGACCTTCTCGAGTTTCACCTGGCAGCGCTGCGCGATCTCCCAAGGGCGGTTCAGCGCGTCTTCGAACTCCCCAAAAATCGCCTGCATTTCCGGGCGGGTCTTCAGATAGAATTCGGGTTTGTCGAAGCGCATCCGATTGACATCGCTCATGGTCTTGCCTGTTTGAATGCAAAGCATGATCTCATGGGCGCGCGCATCGGTTTTGCGCATGTAGTGCGCATCGTTAGTCGCAACCATCGGAATCCCGGTGTCTTTGGAAAGCCGGTTGACAGCCGGGACCACGATCTGGTCCTTATCGATGCCGTGATCCTGAATCTCGAGAAAGAAGTTGGCCTTACCGAACAGATCGGTGTACTGGTGGGCCATGCGCCGAGCTTCTTCGTAGCGGTTCGCCAGAAGCGTTTCGTTGATGTCTCCTCGCAAGCACGCGGACAAAGCGATGAGACCTTTGGAGTGTCTGGCTAAAAGATCTTTGTCGATGCGTGGCTTGTAGTAAAAACCGTCCAGGAACCCGGTTGAAACGAGTTGAATCAGGTTTCGGTAACCCTCCTGGTTCTCGCACAGCAGCACCAGGTGGTTATAACGGTCGGTGTCGCTGCGCGTCTTGTGTCCCTGTTGCGACACGTACACCTCGCAGCCGATCACGGGGTGAACGCCCTTCTCCTTAGCGGAGTTGTAGAATTCGACGGCACCGAACAGGTTACCGTGATCGGTCATGGCTACTGCTGGCATCTTCTGCTCGACGGCGAGATCCATCAGTTGTTCGATCTCGCAGGCTCCATCGAGCAGCGAATAATCGGTGTGGCAGTGCAGATGTACGAACGGAGTTT
>JBBSHP010000423.1:0-5032 GCA_038232555.1 Bryobacterales bacterium | reverse complement strand
GGGCGAGCAAGCAGGTTTCATCGGGCCTGCTGGGGATCCCGCTCAATCGACGAATTCTCAATGGGCCAACCTGAACGCTTTTGTCACGCTTGCAGAAAACCGCGGAATTTATGTCGCGCTGCATTTTGCGAGTTTATGGTACATTCAGCACTGCCCCGGAGGGCCGCCAGCTGCATGCCAGACAGATACGAACACCATAGATAACGCTTCTATTCAGCCATATGTGAATTGGGTGGGCAGGTTTATCCAGAACCTCACATCGACTAATGGCCATCGCAATGTCCTGCTGTGGGGGATGGCCTACTCTCTCGGCCCCGTCCCCGGATGTACGGCGCTGACCAATCCGCCTCCCGCCGGCCAGTGCTGGAATCCTTACAGCTATGTCTGGGCCAAGACATATTATTTGATCGATCAAATATCGCGTCAGTATTCGCCGCAGCCCGGCGTGCTCGGTCTGATCGGCGCCGATCTGAGCTTTGATGTCGATCTTTCTTCACGCCCTGGGGGGGACATGAGTCGCACGCAAA
This sequence comes from Bryobacterales bacterium, assembly GCA_038232555.1. Taxonomy (GTDB): domain Bacteria; phylum Acidobacteriota; class Terriglobia; order Bryobacterales; family Bryobacteraceae; genus JBBSHP01. The sequence continues at coordinate 4,505 of JBBSHP010000423.1, read as the reverse complement.
TGATTGTCCGCCCACCCTCCGGATATCCCTTTACCTGGCAACGCACGCAGTCATTTGCGGCTACCATGCGATCTCTTCTGAGTCAAATGTACGGGGGCACCAAAGATCCCGACTCGTATCTGACGCAGGTTTACCACGCAAATTCCTGGGACCTATACAACGCGCTGCTGAACTTGACCACGACTAACGCAAGTTTCCCGATCCAAGCCGGCAAGTTGTTCGTCGTGGAGTTTGCTACTTCGTCGTCTCTGGCGCCTGCGGGCAACGGAGTTCCCAGCTACGGCGATGCTGACGATCCAACCACAACGGCAAGTGGGCAATCGTCATGGGTTCAGAACACCTTGTGTGCTCTGAGAGCTACCCAGATCACAAAGCAGGCATACTGGACCCTCTATGACCCATTTACACTTTGGTCCACGGCTCCGTGGTCGAAGTCTGGCGGCGATTTGGCGTGGAATGGGTACTGGGGACTGGCCTATGAGCAGGAAGGGAACGGCTACAAACCATCCTGGTCCACCCTCCAGCAGTACTACTATAATCCCGGTGATCCTTCCGGAAATACGTACGGCAATCTCAGTTGTCCGTCTTCACTGGCCAACGTCAATCCAATTCTATCCTTAACTCCCGCAACCAGCTATTACACCTTGGGCCAACCGGTCCGAGTAATATGGACAGCGGCTGAGGTCGCATCACTTAGCACGAACGGCAACAATGGGACGTTTACGTGCGATACCGGGGACACGCTCTCCGCTGATGCTCTCGTGGTTGCGAGTTGTGCCTACACCGATGTGTCACCACTCCCGAATACTGGCGCCCAGACCGTGTCCATTACGGGTACCAGTGTTGGTAATTTCAGCCAAAGCGCAAGCGCAACGGTCACTATCGGTTTGGCGCCAATAGTGACCGGCGTCCTTAATCAGGTCAACAGCTCCACCATTCAAGCCAGTGACACCATCCAGGTGTTTGGCAGTGGCTTCTCGGTAACGCCGAACAACACGATTCAGTTGGTCCGCCCCGGCTACAACGACGTTTGGCTTTACGATGGGGACGGAAGTTATTTCTGGGATCAATCTTATATCCAGATGAACGCTTCGCTGAATAACCTTGCGGCGCCGGGAGTCTGGACACTGTATGTAAGGAATGGCTACAGCGGCAACCCTTCGGCGGGTCTCCAGATCACCATAAATCCATGAAAAAATCACTCGCTCTCAATGTCCCGGTGCTGATCGTACTGTCGATTGCGGCTTCCGCAAGCCTGCGTTCTCAATCCAGCCTGATCATCTCCGGCCGTACCTCTGATGCCGACACGAACGCGCCAATTGCAGGCTTGGCTCTTATCGCCGTTCGCGCTCCCGACCTCATTGCGGCGCGGCCAGTTGTGTTTCGGACCACGTCCGACGCCAGCGGCGGCTTTGCGGTGCCGGTAACTCCCGGAAAATATCGGATCTGCGCCGAAGAGGGTCACATGTATCTCGACCCTTGCCAATGGCCGTCTCCGGCCGGGACACCGGTGAACGTGACAACGGCCGCTCACCTTGATCTCGCGTTGAAACGAGGTGTTTTTCTGAAGGTGCATTTTCACGATCCGGTTGGAACCGTTGCGCGCATTCGCGCAACGGATTCGGCGATCGCCAAACTTCCGGGACCACCTGTCACGGTTTCATTCACGGATACATCGGGTATTTTACGAATCGTGCCGTTTGAAGCCGTTGTCGCAGGTATTTCTCAATTCAAGGTATTGGTGCCCCAGAGCAGCTCAATCGTGCTAGCGCTCAGGGGTTCGAAGCTGCTGCTCGCGGATAGTACGGGCAAAGTGGTAACGCCGGGTTCGTACAGCCTGCCGCTAACCATCCCCGCGGTGTCGGCCTTCCTGGTGCCTGCTCAGGCGTCCGTTGGGTTCTTCCGTAAGCCGTTGATTCCCTCAGTGGACGTTCATTTCACAATTACGGGGGCTTCTCCATGAACCGCTTGGCCGCGCTCGTAATTCTGGGTGGATTGTCCTCGCTGGCGCAGGATCAAATCCAGAACATTGTGGTCACGTCGGCGGCGAGTTTCAAGACTGGCTTGCCGGCGACGGGATCCATCGGGACCATTTTCTGCACGGGCCTAAAAATCGATGGAGTGGTCAGCGCCAGCACGCTGCCGCTGCCGCTCAGCCTGGCCGGGGTTACTGTAACAATTGCAGGAGTCGGTGCTCCACTGTTCGCGGTAGCCGACCTGCATGGTTATCAACAGATCAATTTTCAAGTCCCCCTGGAAGGCCGGCTCTATGATTCCCCCGCAGCAGTTGTTGTGTCCCAAAACGGCAGCAGCGGATCCACCAGCGCAACGAACGACGCAGCCACACCCGGTGAGTTCTTCACCCTGAACGGCACACAGTTCGGCGTGTTTCAGCATGCCGGTAATTATTCTCTAGTGACCCAAGGCAGTCCTGCCAGGCCAGGTGAAACCGTAATCGCCTACGCGACCGGCTTATTCGGTAACTCACCCCCGGTGCCAACCGGCCAGCCTACCCCTGCGATGCCCCTTTCGGTGATTAGGCAATCTGTCGGGGTGACAACTGACAAGCTCTTCCTTACGCTAAACGAAAAAAGTTTATCTAATGCGGTATGGGGTTTTCAGGTTGATACTACAGGCCAGAGTCCAATCCCTTTCATGGGATTAACTCCAGGCTCGGTCGGACTTTTCCAGATCAATTTCATCCTCCCTCAGGACGTGCCCTCCGGAAACGTCGTGGTGAAGCTAGTCAGGCATATGTGCCTTGGCGGCGGCGGTGGCCTGTTTCAATGCTTGTTCCCAACGCCACAACAATTTAGCTATAGTCAACCCGTATTACTCCCCGTGAAATAATCCCTTGGATCGCCCTACACGCGAAGCTGAGGCCGCAAGCCCGAGCAACCTTAGTTACGGTCACAACTCTTTTCCGCTCTTTGTCTCATAGAATCAACACCCCTCCCCCCGCCCAACTTGCATTCCACAACTTCCACGCTATCGTCAAGACGAAGGGGGCGAAGCTCCATCCCAGAGGATTGGCTTCGTTTTGCAAATCGCCTTTACGCGTCCGTCTAGGCAAATTACATTTGAGAAACTTATGAACATAAAAAACTTACCATCGCAAACCACCCCGATGCGAATTAGTGCCAAATGCCGTCCGCGCGCCACTTGTAATGCCGCAATTTGACGTCGTTGGCGTCGGACTCAACGCCACCGACACGCTTATCCTGCTCTCGCACTTTCCCGCTTACGCCGGCAAAGTCGCTTTCGACGACGAGATCCTCAGTCCCGGCGGCCAGGTCGCCAGCGCCATGGTCGCCTGTGCTCATCTCGGACTCCGCGTCAAATACATCGGCACCGTCGGCGACGACCTCCGCGGCCGCATTCAAATGGAGAGCCTGCAAGCCAGCGGCATCGATCTCACTGACGTGCAAGTCCGCAAAGATTGCCCCAATCAAACCGCTTACATTCTGATCGACCGCTCCACCGGTGAGCGCACGGTTCTGTGGCGCCGCGATGACAGCCTGCGCCTGGAGCCGGACAGCATCCGGCCCGAGCAGATCACCTGCGCCCGCCTTCTTCATATCGATGGTCACGATACCAACGCGGTCGCCCGTGCCGCCGAAATTGCCCGCCAGAACAATATCCCGGTAACGGTGGATGTCGACACGATCTATCATGGCTTCGATCGCGTCTTACCGAACGTGGATTATCTGGTGGCCAGCTCCGAATTTCCCCTGCAATGGACTAATGAACGCGATCCGTTCAAAGCGCTCGAAACGATTCAGGAGGAATATCACATTCCCGTCGCCGCCATGACTTTGGGTGCCCACGGAGCGCTAGCCCGCGTGGATAAGCGCTTTTTCTACTCGCCGGCCTTTGTAGTCAACTGTGCCGACACAACCGGCGCAGGAGACGTGTTTCATGGCGCTTTTTGTTATGCTGTTCTCCAGAACATGCCAATGCAGGAAACACTGGAATTTTCTAACGCTTTGGCAGCGCTGAACTGCACTGCTTTGGGTGCTCGTGGCGGCATTTCGACCGTCGACCAAGCCAAGGCGCTGATGCAAAGGGCCGAGCGCCGCTCCAACAAGGATTTTGAACTCCGCGCGGCGGCCCGCTCCGGCTCATGATCCCACTCCGTTCCTCCGAGCGAACTTCTTCCGCCGCCACCATTACTCTGGCGCTCATTCTGGTGAATGTGCTGGTCTTTGTCTTCGAGCTCTCGCTCCCCAATGAGCCCGGCTACGACAATCCCGCCCGCCTCAGCTTGAATAAGCTCATCCTCACCTATGGCATTGTTCCCGACCGCTTCCACTTCTCCTCGCTGCTTACTTCCATGTTTCTGCATGGTGGATTCCTGCATGTGGCCGGCAACATGTGGTTTCTCTGGGTGTTCGGCAAGGGCATTGAAGACCTGCTCGGGCACGCGCGCTTTCTCACGTTCTACCTGGCCTGTGGACTGGTCGCCGGATTGGCGCACCTTCTCCTGAATCCGTACTCGCCGGTTC
>JBBSHP010000422.1:0-5043 GCA_038232555.1 Bryobacterales bacterium | reverse complement strand
TGTTCACCACGATTCGCGATGCCGGTTGGGCCATGCTTGCTCTGAGCGCCGCGAGTTTCGCCGCGGAACTCAGCGGACCCATCTCGTGGGTCACCTGTATGGACCTGGGCGGCAGGTATGTTGGCGCGCTCTCCGGAGCGATGAATACGATGGGGCACCTGGCCGGAATGGTCGCGCCGCTGGTGACTGGCTATATCGTTCAGGCCACCGGCAACTGGCACCTGGCTTTCGCGGTCTCCGCTGGCATCTACTCTCTGGGAATTCTCTGCTGGCTGGGGATCGATCCCGTCACTCCGCTGGACCGCTCGTAACCTCAGCAATTAGACTATTCTAATCACCGGCTGGGCGATTCCCGGACAACTAGGATTTCAGCCGCAAGCGCGTAGCTCAGCCTGCAAGGTAATTTTCCACCAACTCGGACCAATAACGAAGAGCCTCTGAGTCCGGGATCGACCATCAACGCAACTCCGGGTACCAACCCCAAACGCTTCATTTCGCGAAGCGCCTCAGGGTCCCTGTCCGAGACACTGCTGATGACAGCGGGGACATCGCAGGGCCATTTCGAAAGAGCGATCTCTTCACGAACCACAACCACTCCATCTTTTTCCGGAATCGGGTGGCCATGCGGATCGACGCATGGATCGCCAAGCTTGGCTGCGATCCGGTCCTCCAAGCGTTCCGAGATGTAGTGCTCAAGCCGTTCGGCCTCGTCATGAACTTCATCCCAGGAGAACTCGAGCACATCGTGCAGGAATCGTTCGAGCAAACGATGATGGCGGAGGATCTCCGTAGCCCGGCGCTCCCCCATCGTCGTGAGAACAACGCCATGGTGCTTTTCGTACTTCACAAACGATGGCCTTTGGCCGGCCAGCTTTTGCAGCATGCCGGTGACCGAAGCAGCGCGGACCTCTAGATGGCCGGCCAAGGCATTGCTGGCTACTGGCTGTTTTTCCGGACCACTCAATTCTAGGATTGCCTTGAGATAGTCGTCCACCGCCTCCGTCGTTTCTGGCAGATGTGTTTTAGTACGCACTAAATAAATCTTAGCCGAACATTTCTTCTTTAAAAAATGCGCTTGCGTTTCTCCTACGAACTGATGTAATCTAATTTAGTCATGCCTAAATTAACGGCAACTCGCCATTCCGACTATGCTATGCGATCTTTACTGTTGGCGGCGCTCGCCGTTTTAGTCTGGTCCCCCGATTCACTCTGGGCGCAGGGCGAAACGACGAGCGCCATCGGAGGCTCGGTGAACGACCCGGCTGGCGCTGCGATCGCCCGCGCCACTGTTACCATTACCAGCACGGATAACGGCCTACAGCGTTCCATGAAGACGGACGAGGCGGGGCGCTTCAACTTTCCACAGCTCAAACCAGGTCCCTATTCCGTAACGGTGGACATGGACCAGTTTGAATCACAGCGGAACGATTCTGTGTTGGCCGGACTCGGCCAAAAGCAAACAGTGGATTTCACGTTGAAGATCGCAACGTCGAACCAGAACGTTACTGTCAGGGAAGACGTTCCGCCCATCAATCCGCAGAATCCAAATACATCCACAACGCTCAGTGCGCGCTCCATCGAAAATCTTCCAAACCCGGGCGGCGACATGACCTATCCCATACAATTCGCCGCGGGCGCGCTGATGAATACGGCGGGGAGCGGGAACGATTTCGTCGGGGGCACCAACGGCTACGGCAACGTGCAGTTCAATGGACTGTCATCTTTGTCGAACGGTTACATCGTCGATGGCTTGGAGACCAACGATCCGCTGACTAATCTGAATAGCGGGCTGTCCACAAATCTCGTTCTGGGCCTAAACTCCATCGCGGAGATGACAGTCAACACGCTTTCCTACGCGGTGGACCAGGGTCGCTACGGGGCATCGCAAGTCAACTACGTCACCAAGTCCGGCACGAATCGGTTTCATGGAAACCTTTACGAGCTTTGGAACGGCTCGAAGTTCAATGCAGCGAACTTCTTCACTAACTCCACGCCGGGCAATCACAAGCCGCGCTCAACGGTCAACCACTTCGGAGGAAGTATCGGTGGGCCCATTAAGCGCAACAAGCTCTTTTTCTTCTTCGATAGCGAGTGGGTGCGCATCGCACTTCCCATCGTCTCCGCCACAACGGTTCCCACTCCGGCCTTCCAGGATTATGTTTTGCAGCAGCTTCCGCGCGGCGGCATCGACTCTGTTACCGGGTCAACCTATGAAGCCTCACCGCAATCGGTTCCACTTTATAGGAAGATGTTCGCGCTCTATAAAAACACTTCGGGAACTCCTCTAGCCGTTCTAGGATGCCCGTTCAATGGCGACGGAAGCCCTGCCGGGGGCAACCCGCCGAATGGGAATGGCTGTGCGAACCGCCGCACCGTCGCGCAATCCAGCTCCGACTCGGAACAAGTCCAGACCGGCCGCGTGGACTACAACATCGACCAAAACAACACCGCCTGGTTCCGTTTTCAGCACGATGGCGGACTGCAGGCTGCCTACACGGACCCGATCAACCCTCTGTTCAACGCCATATCTCCCCAGCCGCTTTACTCCTTCGCATCCGGCTTGACGCATGTGTTTTCGCCGAGGCTGGTGAACTACTTCAATCCCGCGTTTTCCTGGTATGAAAGTCTCTTCGGGCCGCGCGATTTTCAGAAAACGCTGGAAGCTTTCCCCATCGTGCTCGAAGGCAGCGGAGCGAATGCGCCGTTCACCAGGGTTGGGGGGCTCAACGATACGTGGGTGCAAGGCAGGCGCGCTACGCGTTTCTTCATCAACGACAATCTGGCTTGGAGTATCGGCGCTCACGAACTGAGGTTTGGAACCAACACCAGAATCCTGAGGCTGAACGATTATGATTTCGGCCAGGGCGCAGTTCCGGTCGTAAATTACACGACGCTGCCGCAGTTCATTTATGGAGTTGCATCCACCGCCTCCAAGACGTTCCCTCTGGCTAATTCACAACCCTACAATTTTCTTAACCTTGACGTTTATGCTCAGGACACTTGGAAAATCACTCGTACGCTCACTTGGACGCTGGGACTTCGGGCCACCCATAATTCCAACCCGGTGAATCCGCACAACGCGGTGGCGCGGCTGCCCGGTTCGTTCGACTCAATCCCGCATGACGTCAACCAGCCCCTAAACGAGGCGATTCGCACCGGTCTTGGAAACGTGTTCGCCGCGACGCAGTTTGCAGTCCTGCAACCGAGAACGGCGATCGCCTGGCAGGTGGCGCCAAAGACGGTGTTGCGCACGGGGTTTGGGTTGTTCAGCGATATTCTGCCTGGAAGCGTTGTGGATCTTGTGGGAGTGAATCCTCCCTACTCGAAGACTTTCGAGGGCGGTCTACTGGGCAGCGTGGGCGGGTCGGCGATCGCTCCGGGAGTTCCGGATAGCGCGGTAGATGCCACCATCGCGGCCAATCGGAGTTTCACTTCCGGTTTTGCGCAAGGCCGACTCTCCTGCGCCTCGCCCCTCTCCAATCCAGATACCTGCCTTCAACCGATTGCCATCACGGCCGTGCCGGACGGCAAGCTTCGGGCGCCTTACAACATGCAATGGAGCTTGGCCCTGGAACAGCAGATCGGCTCGACCCTCAATCTAAGAGCTCAATACGTCGGGACGCGCGCTGTCAACCAGCCTTATCAGACGCAGGTGAATGGTTATCAAACGGTTTGTGAAGGCTGCTTTGCGCCGTTTCCCTACGGCCAGCCCAAGGACCCTCGATTTGGCGATGTGACCCAGCTAAATACTGGAGCAAACAGTCACTATAAGGGCCTCCAGCTAACCGCTGACAAGCGGCTGGCCCATGGATTTCAGGCGCAGGCAAACTACACCTGGAGTCATTGCATCGACACAGTCTCAAACGGAGGATTTCTGCCCTTCTCCGCGGGAGGAATCATCTCGCCCCTGCCTGGGCAACTCGCCCGCCAATACGGGCCTTGCGACTACGATGTCCGGCACAACTTCACGGCGCAGTATGTCTACCAGTTACCGATCAAACTGAAGAGCCACTTGCTAGGGTACGCGGTGAATGGATGGCAGATATCCGGAGCCGTGTTCCGTCGCAGCGGGATTCCGTTTTCGGTTCGGAGCTCTCCTTATTCCGCCAATGGAAATGGGATCGTGCAGGGCGGTGGTCCTCAGTACGCCAGTGTTGTCGCCGGCGTACCGCTCTATGCGCATCAGGCCATACCCGGAGTTACACAGCCGGGGACCATTCAGTGGCTCAATCCTGATGCGTTTGTTTCTTCCGTCGATCCGAGTACGGGCAATTGTGCCGGCGGCGACACCCCGAAGAATTGCCAGTTTGGCAATCTCGGCCGCAACTCACTGCGTGGTCCTCTTTTCACTTCAGGTGATTTCTATATTACGAAATGGTTCGCGGTAACTGAGCGCATGAAACTACGCGTCGACGGGCAGTTTTTCAACGTCTTCAATCATCCGAACTTTGGACTTCCCGTTTTGGGGTTCGCAGGAGTCCCCGGAGATCCTTCCACGCAAACTGGATTCGGAGCGCTGACGTATACAACAGCCCCGCCTACGGGGCTATTGGGCGTTGGTCTTGGCGGCGATAGTTCGCCGAGAATGATCGCGTTTCAGGCTCGGCTGGAGTTCTAACGCGAATCGTACGGAGTCGATATCGGCCAACTCATGGGTCGCTGGCACGCGCTCATCCATCCGAGCGAGCTGCCATGCAAGCGGGCAAGCAGTGGGAAAAGATCATGACCGCCGACCCGGATGACCCCATCGCTAAAATGATCATGGCTGCCGCGAAGTGAGCGGCCACTGGCTGAGGGGTTCAAGGCCTTAAGCGCGCGTTGGGGCGCGGCAGTCACTCCACTGCTGATCGTCATGCTGATGCGATATCTCACCTGGCGAGTGGTCTTTCAGATCTTCGGCGCCCTCGGAGTGGTCTGGGCTGCGCTGTTTTACTTCTGGTATCGAGACGACCCGCGCGATCACCCGGCCGTCAACGCAGCCGAACTTGCACTGATCGGCGAAACCGCGGAGAAGGTGCAAGGCAACATTGACACTCCTTGGGG
>JBBSHP010000421.1:0-5048 GCA_038232555.1 Bryobacterales bacterium | reverse complement strand
TTTTCCGGGATAGACTCGTTATCCAGAATCCGCCGAACAGCGGAACGTTGATGCGAGTTGGCGAACTCGCACCGATAGGAACGCCGCCGATCGGAGCCGACATCACGAATGCGATGGTGGGGTTTGATATCTCCGGGTTGACCGGTATTGCCTATGCCTCGCTGACATACCCAGCCACTGGCGTTTCCTCTTTCTATACCATCAATCTGGGAACCGGCGCAGCTACTCTGGTGGGTCCCATTGGAGATGGAATACCTGTAATTGGCTTGGCGGCGCCACTGGGTAATCCCATCCCGGAGCCCGCCTCCGTACTGCTGCTCGGCATGGGTATTGCGTCGTTGGGCGCCGCAAAACTAATGGCGAAGAAGTCGCGCACGCCGAGGCCGGTAGACGCGAACTAATTCGAGAAGGCTCCAGCGCACGGCGCGGGCTGACTGAGCCGCGCCAGATAGTCCGGCCTTTCGCGTTTCCATTGTGCCTGGCTTTCGGGACGAGCCCACGGGATTTTCGTTAGCAACGGCTACCGCCCGAGTGAGCATTGAATCGTCCGGAGGACCTGAACCAGTTCTGGGACCCCACCGGCTGCATATGTGCTGAAAATCAATCCTTTTAAGTATGTTCGTGCATTGCGTCGCGCTGAAGTGCAGTGTACGCGCGAAAGCGTTACATTGTACTAACAGAGCCATCGTCAAATAATCACGGAGGATACATGAGTATCGGTCAAAGTCTGTTGCCTGAGTTCGAGCAAGAAATGGCGAGCACGCGTCGTGAGCTGGAGCGCATTCCAGAGGATAAGTTTGCATGGAAGCCGCACGAAAAATCCATGTCCATAGTCCGGCTCTCCGGCCACATCGCCGAAATTCCCGGCTGGACGGGCATGACCATCCAGACCGGCTCGTTGGACATGGCGCCAATAGATGGGCCGGCTTACACGCCCACGGAATATAAGAACCGTGCGGGGATCCTAAAGGTGTTCGACAAAAATGTTACCGAAGCGCGGGCGGCCTTGGCGAGTGTCTCCGATGAGACGCTACACGAGGACTGGTCGTTGCTTGCCGGCGGTCAAACGATTTTCACCATCCCGAAGCTGGCCTGCATCCGAACCTGGGTGTTGAACCACATCATCCACCACCGCGCTCAGCTCGGCGTCTATCTTCGTTTGAACGACATTCCGGTACCAGCCATCTATGGGCCCTCCGCGGATGAAGGCGGGATGTAGGCTCGATCGACCCAGCTACAAGCGGTTGATCAGGCTGGCCACGTAACCAGCCCCAAAGCCGTTGTCGATGTTCACAACGGTCACATTCGAGGCGCAACTGTTCAGCATTCCCAGCAGGGCGGCGACGCCGTGAAAGCTGGCTCCGTAACCCACACTGGTGGGAACGGCGATTACCGGAACCGAGACCAGACCGCCCACCGCGCTGGGCAGCGCGCCCTCCATCCCGGCACAAACGATCACCACCCGGGCTTCCATCAATCGCCCGCTGTTACTGATCAGGCGATGGATCCCGGCCACGCCCACGTCGTAGATGGTGTCGGTCTCGTTGCCCATCACTTCCGCAGTACGCAGGGCTTCTTCGGCGACGGGGATATCGCTGGTGCCCGCGCACACCACGGCGATCTTGCCTTTGCCTTTTATGGTGCGGTCGCCCCAGATGCGAACCACTCCCGACAAAGGAAAATATTCCGCCTGCGGAAATGCGGTGACCACGCGGTCCGCAGCCTCACGGCTGGCTCTGGTGATCAGCAGGTTTTGCGAGTGCTGCAGCAGACGGCCGGTGATCCCTTCCACCTGCTCGGGCGTCTTCCCTAAGCCGAATATTACTTCCGTCAAGCCGTGCCGAAGCGCGCGGTGGTGATCGAGCTTGGCGTATCCCAGGTCCTCAAACGGGAGGTGCCGGAACCGCTCCAGAGCGGCATTGACATCGACGGATCCTGAGCGCACCTGCTCTAGAAGATCGCGCATTTGATCCTGATCCATGTGTGGTTTTGAAGTAAATTTGAGGATACCAGAGCAATCCCGCGGGCTTACCTGGGTATCAGGAATTTCGCTACCTGGTTCCAAACAGCAGGAGATCGAAACTAAACGTCACCCGCATGGCTACGGCCGGCTGGGACTGGAGCGGGCAATAAATGGATAGCAGAACGTCCTGCACGGCCCGGGCGTCCAGATCGGCGGTGGTGGTGGCGCGTGACCGCTTCAGCAAAGTGAAATCTTGCGCGAACGCATCCGCAGTTCTTGCTATCCGGTCGCGACCCGAGCCGCGCAGTTCAATCAGATCGTCTGGCGCGGCAAGTGCAATCAGCAGGCGCCCTCCGTCCCGCATGGCCCGCCGGAATTCGCTTACATTCATGCGCGCCGCGATGGACAGGATGATTGAGAAGGAGCCGTCCGAGTAGGGCACGAAGCGATCGGCATTACCGACAATCCACTCGCAGCCGGGATAGCTTCGCGCCGCAGCGGTCACGGCCGGAATAGAGATATCCACGCCATGGGCCTCGAATCCGGTGTGGCGGGCCAGTGTGCCCAGGTAGAACCCCTCACCGCAGCCTGCATCGAGAGTCACATCATGCGGCGATGCTGCCAGGAGGTTTGAAATTTCGTTAAATAGAGGCTGAGTCACTCCGCTTTCGTGCAAGCGGCGTCGTGCGGCCACGGCACCCGCCGTGTCACCTGGAAGTTTCGAGCGACGCTCCTGAGGTTGGAGCAAGTTGATGTACCCGCTTCGCGCGACGTCGAAGGAATGCCTACTCGCGCACACTACTCTTCGTTCTTCGCGAGCAAGTGGAAGATGACAACCGCGGACCGGGCAGACGAGCATTGGTCGAGTGTAGCGAAGAAACCAGCCCGTCTTCCGCCCTCCTATGTGTACGATACTACCAGTGATTGTGTTGATGAACCCTGCCGCTCCACCCGAGAGCGCTCCGTTTCCGGCCCCTTGCCGCAGTCGCGGAAGCTCGCTCGAGGCCAGCCCGCTTTATGCAGATTTGCCGCCGCCAATCTTGCCCGCAGAGCCGATAACAAGGGGTTCAAGGGCTCGCATCAATAGATCGCGATGAATTGGGTTGAGCCGCCCCAAGTGGACTTGCTCGAGTAGCAGGTCGCGCGGAGTACGCCGCTTGTTCCTCCTCGGAGGTGCGCCGCTCCAGCGACATCTCCGCTTCTTCAATCACAGGGTGTTCTTCGAGATCGGGATTGCGAGCTGCTGCAGTTATTCGTGAAGCAAGTCGCGCGATCAAGAACAAAGGAGCACCACGCCGAATGTGAACAGCGAGAAATCGTGAGCGGCATCGAATTCGTATTTCAACTTGTTGGCCCGCACAGTTCGATCCAGGTCTTCGGCGTCCGAGGTTTATTCGGCGTTTCGTGTAGCTGAAAACCGCTGGCCAGCGTCAGACCTACGAGATAGATTCCATTAGTGACATCCTAACCCGTATCACCGGCAACAGTTTCAACGCGGTCCAATTTCGCAGACATACAGCGCCTTGTCCAACGTTGCCGGACCTTTTTAATGGATCGATTCTAAATCTGCCGGGCAGAAGCTCAATGACATGCGAAATGTTGCTGCCGCCTGGGCCTGATTCAAACAGGAGAAAACTCAATCATGCGTTTTGCTGACAAAGTTTGTGTTGTGAGCGGGGGAGGATCGGGGATTGGTAAGGCCGCTTGCAAACAGTTCGCCCAAGAGGGGGGGAAGGTGGTCGTCGTCGATTTAAATGAGCAGCACGGGAACGAGACGGCCCAGGAGATCACCCAGGCAAAGGGAGAAGCCATATTTGCGAAGTGCGACGTCGGCAACCCCGATGAGGTCAAAGCGGCCATTAAAACCGCCGTGGATAAATGGGGAAAAATTGATGTAGTGGTGAACGACGCTGCGATGATGACATTCAAGCCCATCGTCGAATTGCCGGACGAGGATTTCGATAAGGTGCTCAACGTCAATCTCCGTTCGGTGTTCCTCTTCTGCAAATACGCGGTGCCACATATGCCGCAGGGAAGCGCAATTGTAAACATCAGTTCGGTGCACGCTTATGAAACCACCAAGAACGTGGTTCCTTATGCCACTTCCAAGGGAGGGATGGAAGCGTTCACCCGAGGTTTTGCCCAAGAGCTCGCCGCAAACAAAATCCGCATCAACTGCGTTTCTCCGGGCGCCGTGGATACCCCGATGCTCTGGAACAATCCGAATATCAAGAGCGGGGTCGAAAAAGTGGAAGGCGCCATAGGCAAACCGGAAGACATTGCCGCAGCCATTTGTTTTCTGGCCGCAGGGGAAGCCCGTTTTATCACAGGCACAAACCTCACGGTCGATGGCGGCCGCCTTGACATTCTTCCTTAGGAGCAAGATCACATGGCCGAATTCATGTTTGCGACCGGCATAGAAAACAGCTATCCGACTATTGAATGGAAAGGGCGGACAGTTCGGCAGGATGAGCTGGCAAAGACCAGGCACTACGAGCGGTGGCGCGACGACTTTCGCCTGCTGAAGGAGCTGGGAATCGAATACTTGCGGTACGGCCCTCCTTACTTTTCAGCTCACACCGGGCCTGGAAAATACGATTGGGAGTTTACTGATGAAACTTTCAACGCTTTACATAAGCAGAAGGTTACGCCAATTGTGGACCTTTGCCATTTCGGCGTGCCGGACTGGATTGGGAATTTCCAGAACCCGGACTGGCCGAAGCTGTTTGTCGAGTACGCGCAGGCGTTCGCGCAACGGTTCCCGTGGGTTCGCTTCTATACACCAGTGAACGAAATCTTTATCCCAGCAACGTTTTCCGCGCAGTTTGGGTGGTGGAACGAGCGGCTAAAGACAGATCGTTCGTTCGTCAACGCGCTGAAGCATCTCTGCCAGGCAAACGTCATGGCCATGCACGCCATCTTGAAGGAACGCCCGGACGCAATTTTCATTCAAAGCGAATCCACGCAGTACTTCCATCCGGAAGGCCCGGATTGCGAAGATGCTGCACGCAGATTCAATGAAAAGCGGTTTCTGTCCTTCGACCTGACTTATGGACATCACGTGAATGCAACGATCTACGAGTAT
>JBBSHP010000420.1:0-5053 GCA_038232555.1 Bryobacterales bacterium | reverse complement strand
CACCTATTTGGTCAAGGGCTGCGTCCGGCGCGGCGTGATCTTGCCCGAATCGAAGCTGGCCGTGTTTGGTTCGGAGGATCTGTTCGACACTTCCGATCTGATCGCCCGACCGGGACCGAACAAGTCCCAGCTTGCGGCTTTCCAGGCCGACATGGCGGACCTGAAACCTGGAGATTTCGTGGTGCATGCGACGCACGGAGTCGGCAAGTTTCTGGGTACCCGTGAGATTGCGCAAGGCGAGAACAAAGGCGATTTCATGCTGCTGGAGTATGCGGCCGAGGCCAAGCTCTACGTGCCGCTCACGCGCATGGATCTGATCCAGAAGTTTCGAGGTGCGGGTGAAGGGGCCGCGCCGCCGCTCGACCGCTTAGGGGGAGCTACCTGGTCCCGCACGAAATCCCGTGTCAAAGCCAAGATGCGGGACATGGCTGACGAACTCTTGAAACTGTACGCGCAGCGCCGCATGACGAAAGGCTTCGCATTCTCTCCGGACAGCAACTGGCAGCGCGAGTTTGAAGACGCTTTCGAGTTCACCGAGACAAAGGACCAGGCCGCGACCGTTAAGCAGATCAAGAAAGACATGGAGAATGAGCAGCCCATGGACCGGCTGTTATGCGGCGATGTAGGATTCGGCAAAACCGAAGTGGCCATGCGCGCCGCGTTCAAAGCGCTCGGCGACGGCAAGCAGGCAGCTGTGCTGGCTCCGACCACTGTACTTTGCTTTCAGCATTTCGAAAGTTTCAAGCGGCGGTTTGCGGCTTTTCCAGTACGCATTGAAATGCTGAGCCGCTTCCGTTCAGCCAAGGAGATCAAAGCGGTTCTGGAAGAGGTGGCCAACGGCAAAGTGGACGTCCTCATCGGAACGCACCGCTTGCTTTCCCAGGATGTGGAATTCAAAGACCTGGGCTTACTGGTCGTAGATGAAGAGCAGCGCTTCGGGGTGCGTCACAAAGAGCGTCTGAAGCAGATCAAGCAAAACGTGGACGTGCTCACGATGAGCGCGACCCCTATCCCGCGCACCCTGCATATGTCGCTGCTCGGGTTGCGTGACATGTCGATTATCGAGACTCCGCCCAAGGACCGGTTGTCGATCAACACAGTAGTAGCGCATTTTCAACCCGACTTGATCAAGACAGCGATCGAACAGGAGCTGAGCCGTGGCGGCCAGGTCTATTTCATTCACAACCGGGTGGATTCAATCTTCTCGCGTGCGGCGATGATTCAGGAACTCCTGCCGGAGGCCCGGATCGGAGTGGGTCACGGTCAGATGGGTGAGGCCGCGCTCGAAAAGGTGCTGCTCGGATTCATGCGTCACGAATATGATGTATTTGTCTGCACGACCATCGTCGAGAACGGCCTGGACATCCCGCTGGCGAACACCATCATCATTGAAAACGCGGAAAGATACGGCCTCTCGGAGATGTACCAATTGCGAGGCCGGGTAGGCCGTTCGAACCGGCGCGCATACGCGTATCTGCTCGTTCCCGCGGATACGGAATTGACGGAGATTGCCCGCAAACGGCTGGCAGCGCTCAAGGAGTTCAGCGATCTGGGCGCGGGCTTCAAGATCGCGGCGCTGGACTTGGAACTGCGCGGCGCAGGAAACATTCTGGGGGGCGAGCAGCACGGCCACATCGGAGCTGTGGGATTTGATATGTACATCCGTCTGCTGGAGGAGACCGTACACGAGTTGAAAGGCGAAGAGGTTCCGCTGGAAGTACACACCACCATCAACCTTGGTCTGGATATTCGGATCCCGCCCGAATACATCGCGGATGAGCACCAGCGCTTGCGCGCGTACAAGAAGATTGCCGACTCGCGATCGCCCGAGGATGCGCAGAAGGTGATGGACGAACTGGCTGACCGGTATGGGGAGCGGCCCGAGGCCGTTGCGAATCTGCTCAAGTTCTCTCTGCTCAAGAGCGCTGCGCAGAAGCTGGGTATCGATGCAGTGGATCGGCGTCAAGGTGCCCTGAATATTAAATTCCACACCGAGTCCCGCGTCGACCCCGCCAAGCTGATGGACCTGGTAAGCCGTACCCAGGGAGCGCAATTCACTCCAGCGGGAATTCTTCGATTGCCGCTCGATGGAATCGCCGCACCGGCGAAGATTCTCGATTTTCTCGCCGACAAATTGGCGCAACTAGGCTAGAATCGCAACGTGCCCCCCGTTCCCGCGCGCTGGATCGCCGTCACTGTCTTTGTCTTCTCAGCAGTTCTGAATTATCTCGACCGCCAAGTGCTCGCAACCATGGTGGATATTTGGAGATCCCGCCCGGACTTCCCCTTCACTTACTCCGACTACGGCATTCTTCTATCGGTGTTTTCCCTCACCTATGCCCTCAGTGCGCCATTCATGGGTTGGTTCCTCGATCGAGTGGGATTGAATCTCGGGATCGTGATTTCAGTTTCTGTTTGGGCCTTGGCGAGCATCGGGACGGGGTTCGTTCATAACTTCAATGAGCTTCTGATGTGCCGCGCGCTGCTCGGGGTGGCTGAAGCAAGCGGCGTGTCCGCCGTCGGAAAAATGGTGGGAATGTATCTGCAGCCGGAGGAAAGGGCGGTGGGATCCGCCATGGGGCAATTGGGCCTCAGTCTGGGTGCCGGCTTAGCGCCGCGTTTTGCCGTCTTCTTCGCCTATCAATATGATTGGCGCTGGGCCTTCTTCGCCTGCGGGATTATGAGCCTGCTGTGGATCCCGGTGTGGCTGTTCACATCGAGTAAGATCCCACCAATTGAATCCGGCACCGGCCCAGGGCACGGCAGTGCATGGGCACTGGCTCGCGATCCTCGCTTGTGGGCCATGGTGGTTGCGAATTTCATCAGCATGACAATTTATAGCCTTTGGACGAACTGGTCGCCTACCTATCTCGTGCGCGTGCACCATTTAAATCCGTCGCAGGCGGCGAACTATTCCTGGATCGTACCGATCGCGGGCTACGGAGGCGCGCTGATCGGCGGCAGCATCTCGTGGCGTTTGATTCAGCGCGGGTTCATTCCCGTGGAGGCCCGCAAGCGGGTTTGCTTCCTCGCTGCATGCGCGCTACTCATCACCATGGCGATTCCATTGATGCCGACACCCGCGCTCGCCACGTTCGGGATGTCGCTCAGCTTTTTTCTGATAGCCGCCTGGAGTACCAACCTGTACACTATGCCCGTGGATCTGTACGGAGCGGCTCACGCTGGATTCGGAGTAGCGGCGCTGGTATTTGCATACGGAGCGATGCAGGCCATTGTGTCCCGCCCTCTAGGACACGTAATCGAACAGTATGGCTTCCAGCCGGTGTGTCTAACCTTTGGTATCCTACCTCTGATCGCGTACGCGCTACTCGCGTCCGTCATCCGCAAGCAGCCGCAGACTGCGTGAAACACTGGGGTATATAAACACCTTGAATGAGCTAACATCTCAGAAGATGAGCGCCACATTGAGATACCTCGTTGTTCCGGCCATAGCGCTGTGCTGTGTCTCTGCCGCGGACTGGTCCATGTTCGGCGGCAACCCACAGAGGACCAGTTGGGCCCAGGACGAAACGGATTTAACCAAAGAGAACGTAGGCAAACTCAAACTGGAATGGAGTCTCAAGCTTAGCAACGAATCGCGGGAGCTGAACAGTCTCACCGTACCCTTGGTGCGGCGACAGGTAATCACGCCCAGCGCGTTTAAAGAGGTGGTGTTCGTTGCCGGGGCTTCGGACAAAGTGTTCGCCATCGATGCCGACACCGGGAAGCTCATGTGGCAAAAACAGTTTCAGACCGAAGGCAAAGCCAAAAATCCACCCGACTGGCTCTGCCCCAACGCATTGAACGCGACCCCGGTTCTCAGCGGATCGACGGCTTACGTGCTTGCGTCCGACGGGAAGTTACATGCGTTGAACCTGGCGAATGGCGAAGATCGGATGCCGCCCACACAGTTCACGCCCGCTTTTGCGAAGCCATGGAGCTTGAACCTTGTGAAGGATGTTCTCTATACCGCGACCTCGCAAGGATGCAATGCAAATCGTTCGACGGTGTATGCCATGGACCTGAAGAACCCGGCACACCCGGTGATCAGCTTCGTAGTGGCACCTACCGGTGGCGGCGGCATGTGGGGCCGCGGCGGTCCAGCGATCTCGGGGGATGGACAACTATACGTGGAAACCGGTGACGGTAAATTCGATGCCGCCGCGGGCAAATATGCCAACAGCTTCGTAGGACTCTCCGCAAAAGATCTTACGTTTATCGACTACTACACCCCGGCCAATCAGGCCTGGATCGACAAGAAAGACCTCGATATGGGCAATATGACTCCGGTCATCTTCCCTTTTCAGAACTGGACAATCGTGGCCGGCTCGGGCAAAGAGGGGGTGATCTATTTGCTGGATGCCAAGAAGCTTGGCGGCGATGATCACCGCACTCCGCTCTATCGCAGTCCTCTGTTTACGAATGATGGACAGAACTTCCAAGGCCATGGTTTCTGGGGCGCGATGGCGACTGCCGAGACACTTGACAAGACGCGATGGCTATTTGCTCCCGCTTTGGGACCGCCGTCGGAAAAGATCAAATTTCCGCAAACGTACGGAGATGCTCCCAATGGGAGTGTAATGGCCTTCAAAGTCGAGCTCAAAGACAATAAGCCAGCACTCACCACCGCCTGGATTTCGCGCGATCTTGCGATTCCGGAGCCTCCGGTGGTAGCCAACGGGATCGTCTTTGCCTTGGCTAGCGGCGAAAACGTAACGCAGGTCGATTCCGGCGGCCGCCTCCTTACATCGGCTGAACGATACTCAACTCCCAAGGGCCATGCCACGCTCTATGCGCTGAATGCCGGAACAGGCAAAGAACTCTATTCAAGCGGGAATTTAATCCGGAGTTTCACGCATTTCAGCGCTCCGGTCGTGTCTGGTGGCCGTGTCTATTTAAGCACCTACGATGGAAGCGTATATGCGTTTGGCTTGGGCCAGCAGTGAGGTTATATACTTTATAACGTTTCATCCGCTCCCCTCTCGGGAAAAGGAGTAGTATGTTACTGGAGATAATGGTGTCTATAAAAAGACTTTTTGCCGCGACCGCTCTT
>JBBSHP010000419.1:0-5055 GCA_038232555.1 Bryobacterales bacterium | reverse complement strand
GTGCCCGTTTAGGCTTCTCCATACCTTCACCTTCTCCGGCCCGCGAGGCATTACCCCCGCGTTCGGATATGGCGCTCCTCATCCGAGCGCCAGAGGGACTTCAACCCTCCTGAGCAATGCGCTGCTCAGCGCACACTACGCCCTCTGCTGACTTCTGCCGCCCGGTCAGGAAAGATCGCTCTCTCCTCAGTCCTGAATCCAGGACAAACGGCAGATCTCCCGAGGTAAGTTCGACCGCCTTCCGCACGCAACCGCCGAATTTAAAACCAGTGCCCTTGATGGATATGGACTTTGTTGTCATGTGCCAACTCGTCCGGGACCGTATGCCTCTGATCCGGTTCTTGTACATCGGCTCGGACGTTTGCTCCACGCTTCTTTCAGACCCTCCGTCGCCGGAACGCCTTTGCGCTTTGCTGTGACTTCACCTCCATCAGGTTGTCAAAAGGACTTTCACCTTCGAGCTGTCGAACATGCTCGGCACACACAAGGAACCCCGCCGTTAGAAGCGGCGGGTTCCGGTATGGGAACCTTCGTCAGGCCACCACATTCAAGCTGGTTTCAGCCTGCCGCGAAGTCGCTGCCGTTGTCCAGCGCCGCCTGCGCATACGCATGGGGACCTGATCGGATTGCTCAGCTATTACCAAGCCACGGGATTTCAGCCAGCGCCGGAGGCAGCGCGTAAAGTATGCGATCTGCTCGCCAAGACATTCGGCGATGCTGCCGGTCAACGCGACATCATCCAGTCGAGCACCCATGTCGGCATGGCCGCAACCAGTGTGCTCGAACCGATGGTGATGTTGTACCGCTACACGGGAGACAAGCAGCATCTCGCGTTTTGTAACTACATTCTGCGGGCCTGGAACCAGCCGAATGGCCCGAGGATAATTCCCAGCTTGCTGGATTCCGGCAGCGTCTTCAAAACGGCCAATGCCAAAGCCTACGAAATGATGTCGGATTTAGTCGGGCTCCTGGAGCTGTACCGGCTCACCGGCAATCCCCAGTACCTCCGCGTAGGCGAGATTGCCTGGAAAGACATCAGCTCCAAGCGGCTGTATGTGTCGGGAACGGTCAGCTCCAAGGAACACTTCCAGGATGATTTGGTACTTCCGGGCGAAGACATCGCGGGTGTGGGCCCAGATGGTCTGGGGCTCGCTCGGGAACGGAATGGCCGTGATGCTTTATGTGCCGGATCAGGTCAAACTCGCAGGTTTCACTTGGAAATTAGAAACCCGCTTTCCTCTGGATGGAAAGGTGAGCTTGTCGTTTGTGGAAGGAAGCGGCCGCATGCCCGTCTTCTTGCGGGTACCATCGTGGATTGCCCGTTACCGCGCAAAAACCGGCGAGCAATCGTACGACGGCAAACCCGGCGAGTTGCTTACCATCATCCGCGAATGGAAGCCGGGTGATCGAATCGACATCGACATGGAGATGACCGTTCGCGTCTTGCCCGGAGGCCCCAGCTATCCGTTCTCGATCACGATACAGCGCGGTCCTCAGGTGCTTGCGTTGGAACAGGCGGTGAACCCGAACCTTGCGGATCTTCAAATAGCCGGGCCGGACTCGAAAGAAGTAAAGCTGAGCGATGCGGTCTCGCAATTGCCATCGACCTGGTTCGGCAAACAGGCGTACGCGATGGATGGCGTTGTCGCAGGTAAGCCGCGCGTCCTGGTTCTGGTCCCGTTCACTGACGCCCGAAGTTACCGCGTCTGGATGGCTAAACCGCAGTAGTCCGGATCGCACGGTAAAATAGATCACATGCGCACTGAATACTTGTCGTCCCGCTTCTCCGATCCAATTCGCACGCAGATGCATTACGCCCGCAAGGGCGTCATCACTCCCGAGATGCAGTCCATCGCGCAGCGCGAACAGCTGGCCCCGGATGTGATCCGGGACGAGGTGGCCCGAGGGCGCATGATCATCCCCGCTAACATTCATCACACGAACCTGGAGCCGATGTGTATCGGCGTGGCATCCAAGTGCAAGATCAACGCCAACATCGGCAACTCCGCTACCACTTCGAACATCGACGAGGAGTTGGACAAGCTTCGCTATTCCGTCAAGTACGGCGCCGACACCGTCATGGATCTTTCGACCGGCGGCGATATTCCGCGCATCCGCAAAGCGATCATCGCCAACTCGCCCGTACCGATCGGCACCGTGCCGATTTACGAAGCTTTGTCACGCGTGCGCCGGGTTGAAGATCTCAACATGAACGTGATGCTGGAAGTGATCGAAGAGCAGGCCGAGCAGGGTGTCGATTACATGACCATTCATGCGGGAGTGCTGGTGCAATACATTCCGCTGACCGCCCAGCGGATCACTGGAATCGTGAGCCGCGGGGGCGCGATTCTGGCCGAATGGATGGTGAAAAATCACAAGCAGAATTTCCTGTATGAGCGTTTCGACGAAATCTGTAAGATCTTCCAGAAGCACGATGTCAGCTTTTCCTTAGGCGATGGGCTGCGGCCTGGCTGCCTGGCCGATGCCAGCGACGCGGCGCAATTTGCTGAGCTTAAAACCCTGGGGGAGCTGACTCGTAAGGCCTGGGAGTACGATGTTCAAGTCATGATCGAAGGGCCTGGCCACATCCCGATGGACCAGATCCAGATGCAAGTAGAGAAGGAACTGGAGTTGTGCAATGAGGCTCCGTTCTATACGCTGGGTCCGCTGGTCACCGATTTTGCGCCAGGCTACGATCACATTACGTCAGCCATCGGAGCGGCGATGATCGGATGGTACGGCGCGTCTATGCTTTGTTACGTCACCCCGAAAGAGCACCTGGGGCTGCCGAATCGCGAAGACGTGAAAGCTGGGATTATCGCCTACAGAATCGCTGCGCACGCGGCGGATATTGCGAGGCATCGTCCAGGAGCGCGCGATCGCGATGACGAACTCTCGCGGGCGCGTTACAGCTTCGATTGGAAGCGCCAGTTTGCGTTGTCCCTCGATCCGGAGACCGCCCAAGCCATGCACGATGAAACGCTGCCCGAAGAAGGATTCAAAGAGGCCGCATTTTGCTCCATGTGCGGCCCGAAATTCTGCTCGATGAACCATTCGGCTAAAACCGAGCAATTCACGGCAGCGGACGCGGAGGCTGTTCTGGCGGGAACTAATCCGCTGGTCGCGATCCAACCGTAGCCGTGCCCGCCACCGGCTCAACGCTCGCCGAAGCCGCCCATCACTTAGACGGGCGGCTTGCCTGTTTGCGCCGCAATCAACGATGGTCGCGATCCCTCTCACGATCTTGCGGCTCCGCTTCCTTGCACGCCTGTTTGGCTAGTTCTTGAACATGCGCCTTGCATTTTTGTACATCCCCAGCTTGCAATTCGCACGCCTCTTTCGCGGCTTCGATCTTCGCCTCACATTGCTTCTCGTTCTGACGGTCGTCCTTTCCGGACTTAGCCATGACTAGAGCCGAAGTTCCCAGCATGGCGGCCGAAAGAGTCAAGGTGTAGATGATTCTTTTCATGTGGTTAATTCTCCTGTCTGTTAGGACAGTGGGCGCGTAGGGTCGAAACAGAAAAGTCAATGTTGTTTTGAGTCAAGCGATCCGCGAAGGGTCGCGTCGGGATCACATCGACTCCTGAGGCTTTAACCGGAACTCTGGTTCGCTTGCAATCACTCGGTGGGCGCGAAGCTGAAACCGATCTTCTTTCCTTGGCTGCTTTCGGTCGCGCGTTCCAAGCCGCGGCTCACAAACCTGATCCGCCAGGTAACGGTCGCGAAATCGAACCGCAGCTCCGCGGAGTCCTGCGCGAATCGCGTTTCGCTCGGTCTGACAAACCGGGCGAAGGAGCGGCTAGAAACCGCGGTAGTTCGGCGGCAACAGAATCTCTACGGCCCAGCCTGACGGCCGTCAATAGGACATTTCTACTTTGCTCAACTAGGACATTATCATTTTGCGGCGACAGCCGCCCCATAGCATTTGACTTCGGCTGCTTGGTCCGGTATAGTTCTGAAGTACTGATGTATCAACGGTTTGTAACTTTTTACCGGGTACGCTGCAAAGCATCTTTCATTCATCAGATCCCACGCCGGACCCTGATGAATCTCAATGAGCGTTGCGGCCAGACTGTTGTAGTAGCATGAACTCGGGAGCCTTGGCTATGGCCAGTCAACAGGATGAGAGCGAGCTAGATCTGGCGTTGTCCACGGAAGACGCGGACTACGAGCAGCTTCTCGACGACTATAGTCATCTGGCTCCGCCTCACGACGGGGAGTTGCTGCTGGGCCACGTCCTGAAGGTCACCGACAAGGAAGTGATTGTCGACTTCGGCTACAAGTCGGAGGGCTTGGTTCCCATTGAAGAATTCACGTTGCCGGACGGCACAGTGAATGTTCACGTCAATGACGCGATTGATGTGATGGTCGACCGGCAGGGCATACAGCCGGAAGGATTCATCCTGCTGTCCCACGAAAAGGCTAGCCGCTTGCGGAATTGGGACAACCTGGACAAGGCCCACCGGGAGGCTCTGGCCATCTCCGGGCGCGTGCTGGGGCGAACCAAGGGCGGCCTGTCGGTGGACGTCGGCGTTATTGCGTTCATGCCGGGATCCCAGATTGACGTGCGGCCCGGCCAGAACCTGGACTCGTTCTTAGGCAAAGACATCCCGGTCAAAATCGTCAAGCTGAATCGCCGCCGTGGAAACGTGGTGGTCTCGCGCAAGATCGCCCTCGAAGAAGACATGCACGCCCGGAAGTCGGCTGCGCTTCAGGAACTCTCCGACGGAACCGTGGTTACTGGCATCGTCAAGAACCTGACGGAGTACGGCGCCTTTGTTGACTTAGGGGGCATTGATGGGCTGCTGCATGTAAGCGATATGTCCTACGGGCGCGTGAATCACCCCTCGGAGATTTTGAGCGCCGGCGATGAAATCACAGTCAAAGTCTTGAAGTTCGACCGTTCCAAGGAGCGCATTTCACTTGGGCTAAAACAGTTGATCCCGGATCCTTGGGAAACGATTCAGGAGAGCTACCCGATCGGTCACAAAGTGATCGGCCGGGTGGTGAGTGTCACCGATTATGGCGCCTTTGTCGAGTTGGAGACCGGCGTGG
>JBBSHP010000418.1:0-5055 GCA_038232555.1 Bryobacterales bacterium | reverse complement strand
GCGCTCAGCTCGGTGTTCGCCAGCCGTGACGGAGCGGAACGTTGAATGTCACGTATTATGATCGGCCGCTGTTGAAAGAGCCGGTTTGGGAGATCGATATTCCGATCTACTACTTCCTTGGCGGGGCCGCGGGGGCAGCGCTCATGCTGGGGGCAGCAGCGCAGTTTGAAGGCAGCCACGGACTAAAGAGATTCGTCCAGCGTTGCCATTGGGTAGGGATTATCGGATCCACGGCAGGCGGCCTCTTGCTGGTGCATGATCTGGGACGCCCCTCGCGCTTCCTCAATATGTTGCGCGTGTTTCGCCCCACGTCACCGATGAACGTAGGCGCTTGGATTCTCAGCGGAGCCGCACCCCTGGCTATCGCGGCTGGCCTGCTCACGGGACGTAAAGGTTTCCTGGGATGGGTGGGCAATGTGGCAAGTTACGGTGCCGGTCTGTTCGGCCTGGGCCTCGCGGGATACACCGGCGTGCTGGTGAGCAACACCGCGATTCCTTTGTATCGACACTCGTACCGTAGCATGCCAGTGTTGTTCCTTGCATCAGCGACCGCTAGCGCGGCATCGATCCTGGACTTGGTCTGTGAAGAACCCCGTGCTTCTCGCATCACATTCTCGTTTGGAACGGTTGGACGTCTGGCGGAATTGGCGGCAGCCTATGCCGTGGAAGTAAACGCAGCCGTGCTGCCGCGGGTGGGAGTGCCATTGCAGCAAGGCGTATCGGGTGCGCTTTGGAAGACAGCGACAGTATTGACTGCCGTGAGCTTGGTGGTCTCTTCGATTCCTGGCAAGTCGCGCTGGAGGCGCAAATGGGCCGGAGCGCTTGGCGCACTGGGCTCCTTGTGCGTACGCTTCGCAGTGCACTACGCCGGAGCAGCCTCGGCCCGAGACCCGCGCGCGTCTTTCGAGCCACAGCGCCTTGGATTGTCGCGCCCATCCATCAGCGCGCGCGTTTAACAGAGAACGGCTAAACTAATAACGTGGCAATCCACCTAGAGATTGATAGGCGCGAGAAAGAGGGCATCGTCCTCCTGGATCTGAAGGGGAGGCTTGTAGTCGGCGATCCTTCCGTCAGGTTGCGCGAGAAGGTGGGTGCGGAAGTTGCCCAAGGAATTCGAAAATTAATCCTGAATCTCGCCGAAGTCGATTACATCGACAGCACCGGCCTGGGTAGTATGGTGATCTGCTACACCACCGTGCAGAAAGCAAATGGTGCGCTGAAACTGTCAAAACTGAACAAGCGCAATATCGAGCTGATGCTACTAACCAAACTCTCCACCGTGTTCCAGATTTTCCCGGAGGAGCAGGATGCGGTCAATAGCTTCTTCCCCGAGCGCGAAATCAAGCATTTCGACATCCTCAGCTTTGTACAGCAGCAGAAATAGCTGAGCCCTTCAGGCAATTCTATGTTCGGAAAGAAGCGTTCAGCCATTTTAGAACCTGGAAGTAAAACTCCGTCGTTTGAACTGCATGACGTGAACGGAAGCAGCCAGTCGGCGACCGCCATCCTGGGACAAGGGCCCGCGGTGATCGTTTTTTTCAAGGTCGGCTGCCCGGTCTGTCAAATGACAATGCCTTTTCTGGAGCGCTTAGGGGGCCAGAGCCCTCTGCAGATTGTCGGAATTTCGCAGGATGATCGCAGCGCTACGCAGAAGTTTAATGATCGCTTCCGGCATCACCTTTCCAACGCTGCTAGATGAGGCCAAGTCTGGCTACCCGGTCAGCAATGCTTTCGGGATCACCTCCGTGCCATCGATTTTCGTGCTCGAGTTGGACGGCACTATCTCGACGACGTTCGCCGGGTTTTCCAAGCGGGATTTGCAGGCCCTGGGCGACAGGATCGGACGGCAGCCGTTTCAGCCAGAGGACAAATTGCCCGAGTTCCGAGCCGGTTGAGGCTCCAAGAATTAGGCCCCGGTCGGGACCTGCGATAACCTGAAGGTAATAACAGGCAAGAAATCAGGCGTGTTCAATTCCGCTGCGGCAATTGCTAAAGGCATGAGCGTCACCTTTAGGGAGATGTTGAACCCCACCGTTACCGAGGATTATCCTGACTCAGCTCCCAAGTTTCAGGAGCGCTACCGAGGAGTGCACGTCCTGCAGCGCGACGAAAACGGTCTGGAGAAGTGCGTAGCTTGCTTCCTTTGTGCGGCTGCCTGCCCGGCCGATTGCATCTACATTGAGGCAGCCGAGAATACGGAAGAGCTTCGGATCAGTGGCGGCGAGCGTTTCGCGAGCGTCTACAATATCGATTACAACCGCTGTATTTTCTGCGGTTACTGCGTGGAAGCATGTCCCACCGATGCAATCACGCACGGCCATGGTTTCGAAATTGCTAGCTACAACACGGCCACCCTGGTATACCGTAAGGAACAGATGTTAGCTCCCATTCCCCAGGGCGCGCACTTCCCGTTGAAGGTGGATGAGCCATCCGCGCCAGCCGGCCACTAACGCCGCCGGGCGGATGATTCCCCGGGTTATTCGCCCAATTGAAAGGTTCCTACGAAGGATCCCCGGTTAGCGTTGTAGTTCCAATTGGTGCCGAGCCCCTGACCCGCGAATTGGTTTGCGACCGTGTACGCAGGCATGGCGTGGGTGGTCTTGGTAAGCGGCTGATACCAGACTGCTTCGTTATGACAGATTTGGTCGCCAGTGGTCAAAGGTCTGGTCTCCAACTTCGCCATCTTGCCGGCCGTCATCGTGGCAAACCGGCTGTGGATGCTGTTGTCCTTAAGTGAAAACTGAATTGGCTGGAACTCTATCCGGACCACATCGGCCAGCAGCTCGCCTCCCATCTTTTGGGCGAACTTCCGCAACGCCAACCGCTGCTCGGCATTAGCCCTCTCATCCAGGATCAGCACGGATTTGACAGGATACACCGTCGCCGTAACATCTCCAAGTGTCCCACTCGCGTGGATCACGCCCATCACCGAGAGACCGGCCAGATCGACGCCATCGAAATTGCCCTGATCGATTTTCCAGCCCATCACGGCGAGATCGCCCGCCAAGCCGACTTCGCTATTGGCAAAACACGGACCGGTGTAAACGTCCGCGGTGCGCGCTTCAATGTATTCGCCGTGGGCGTGGTTGGTGGGAAGGCTGGCCCCAAAAGCGAGGCAAGTGGATAGCGACAGCAAAACCGGAAATGTAAAAAATGTTTTCATGGGAAAATCTCCTGCGGGCATCGTCTCCTCATTGTACCAGCGGGGAGCGGGCGCGAAAATTGAGATTGGTGGGCGGTCAGGGACTCGAACCCCGGACCCCCTCGGTGTAAACGAGGTGCTCTAACCAACTGAGCTAACCGCCCGGTTGTTGCCTGTGTCGCTTCTATTCTATCCAAGTCACACGAAAAAGTTGGGCTAGAGGTTGCACTCGACTTCGACACTCGCCATGAAAAAGAAGTGAAGATCATCGCGCTGGAACAACGCCTTGTTGGGCGCCGGCTTGGTGCCCGTTCTAAGCTCCCACCCGCGCCCACGGCGCAAACGCGTTCTTCACGCCACGCAAGGACGGCGCGAGCGACGGAAAGTGCCGCATCAACACCGTCGACAACGTGTTGTTGTCGATCCAGTCCAGGCCCGCGCGGCTGTAGATTTCCTCTGTGTAGTCGGTGGTGAAAAAGCGATCGCTGTTCAATCGTCGCGACGCCATAAGCACGAAGATCCTAAAAGCCGTGTCACTGAACCCGAACCCAGCCGGCGGCGTTTCGGCGAACAGCCCTACCATGAGGTCGACCTTGTCAATGTCGTTGTTGTAGACTCGCCGGATCTCCTCGCGCCACTCGGGGTTCTCGGTGAGTTCCTCAAAAGTCCGCACGGGCTTCAGATGAAATAGCTCGCGGAACTTGGTGTAGCGCGGTACGCCCAGCTCACGCACTCGCATAATATCGTGTGCCGCCAGGTCCATCAGGATCCCGTCAGGTCGCTCGAAGTGCTGCAGCGCCTTCGGATAATTGTGCAGTGTAACCGCGCCAGGGTTCATCAATCCAAACGAATAAAATATGTCCTCGATCGAGATCCTGTCGCAGATGCCTTGGGCTTTGTTACCCGCGATGTCCTGGAATGCCGTCTGCTGCAATACCTCGTCTGTGGTCAAGGATCGGAACGTGATGTCATCCGGGATTAGAGGGTGCATGCGGTAAACCGCGACGAACTCTTCCGTTAGCGAATAGGGCACGCCGAAATGGTCCGTCGGCGATCCTGGGATCCCGCTCACCAACTCGCTGTTGCTGAGCCGTCCGAACAGCTTGTGGACACGTTCTGTCGCCAGACCCCACCAGTTCGCCCGCATGCCGATCTGTAAAGCGGGGTGGCCCAGAATAGCGGTGGTCCACTCGACAGTGTGTATCTTCGCCAGCAGCGCCGCGTTTACCAGCCTGGCGTGTTCAAACAGGTCGTCGTCACTCCAGTCCGGGTATTCCTGTTTGAGCCGCTCGCAGATCGCGTTGTGCTCCTTGGCAAACAACGTGAAGAGTACTTCCAATCCCAGCCACCAGCCTGCCAAAGCCGCCTGCTTTAACTGAACCAGCGCCTCCGGATCGGGGTGAACAAGATGGTCTTTGCTTAGGTTCACCTTGCCGTCCATCCCCGTCCGCACTTTGGCCCGGTACTCCGCCGTGCTGCTGTAAATTTGCGAGGCATCCCACCAGTGCGTCTCGGTGTTGACGAAAGTCGGGGGCAGATGGGCTTCCTGCGGCGTCCGAGTCGGATCCGGACTGGTCCGCAGGATTTTCATCGGATTCTCGTGCCAGGTGTCGCCTTCAGGTAGCGGAACCTGCCAAGGGTTGTCCTTCTCGCTCTTGCCATGGCTGAACCAGTCGCGAATCATAAACTGCAGCCACGCAGCTGCCAGTAGATTCAGGGTCTTGGCGGGTCGGAAATCGCGCCGCGTCATTAATTCCAGACTCACCGTGCGAGGACTCGGCGTCAGGATGTCGTTATCGTTATCCGGCCAGGTATGCTCCAGCGGCACATTGCGTCCGAAGCGCGCTCCGGCACTGCCCATAAACGGGCACTTCAGATCATTGTAGGTGCCCTCGATGCTCCGGGCAGTGAGG
>JBBSHP010000417.1:0-5060 GCA_038232555.1 Bryobacterales bacterium | reverse complement strand
TCCGGCACCGCTAATCACAGCAATGTTTTTCTTACAAATAATGTCGGGACTAGGATCAACGCCCGAGCCGCGGGAAGCGCCTACGCGATCACCTACTACACAGATCGTATGGCTTATGCGGTGATCAACGGAACCTACACGAAAGATAACACTGGGTTATACACAGGAGCAGACGCCAGTGGGAATCCTGTTACCGGGACGGGTAAAACCGTTAAGTATATTGTCGCTCCGGCCGGCACGTCGCAAGGTCAGCTGTATCGATTTGAAGGCGGTGAGCTACACATGTACAAACAACGCTACTCGGGCAGCAGCTTTTTTTGGCAAGATACCGCGACTGTAGCGCGAAACATCACGAGCCCCTATCCATTTTCAGTGCCTTTGAACAGCGGTAATTCCTTCAACAACAAATACGTTGGCGTCAAGCTTAGTGCCTCCGACCCGGGGTCGAGTAACCGGAATTACGCCGCCACAAATGCGCTCTTGGATACGCAAATCGATTACCGCACTGCCGTCACTCTCATTCAATGAGAACTCAGATCTTACGTTCATCGAGACAGACGGCGGGAAGCACCCTCATGGTGATTCTCTCCGTTGTTGTTACAATTCTTGCGCTCCTTGGGGCAGCCGTCGGCTATACACAACATATTTCGCGTTTGTCACAAAGGAGTCGCAAGACTGCGCTGGCGGTGGAAATTGCGGATGGCCACCTTGAAAAGCTTTTTACTAACTGGCGCAATATCTCCCGTGTTTCGGTGACACAATCGATCAAAAATCAAATCCAGGTTGTCTCCTCCGCTTTGCCGACGCAGTATTTCTTTACCACCGGCGACGGAAATTACCCTGGTTACAATCCCGGCCCTGCTCCGGCTCCGTCTCCCAGCCCGGATCCTAATGCCAACGGACTTACTTCCGCCCCGCCTTTGATTGCGATCCCTGACAAGTCGCTTTTCCCGGATGCGCCAGGCTACACGGTAGGCCAGTACCGGATCCAGGCGATCACACCAATGGTGGAGTTGCAAAGTGTCGGCTCTGACTCCGAGGTCAGCATCGTGCCGGTAACCGACGTCGGTTCAGGAGACCCAAGCAAGCCGACTTCGTTTAGGCCCGCTTTCGGTCCTAATACTTCGCCGAAGAATGGTCAGTATAGCTTCTACTACCTTGCTGGCGCGGATATCACTGTGCCTTCCATCGGTCCGAACAGCGGAGTAACTGCCAAGGTGCGCCGCATCTTCGAGAAAAAGTTCGACGAGCCGTTTAGCTACGCGCTCTTTTACATTGATGATCTCGAGGCTTTTCCGACGAGCCCGCTGTCGATAACCGGCCCCATCATGACGAACTCGAGCCTTTATATCGGCACAAGCAACTTCGCAGCGGCGCAGGCGACAACTCAGTTTCCGACTTCCGGCACGGTTGGGTTCGGCACGAGCTTCGTGAACGGGCCGTCACCGAACGATCCGACTCATTCGACTGGGATAACCTACCCCAGCTTCCCTGACCGTCAGCCTCCCTCGATGCAACCCCCTTATCTTCCTTTCGGGTGGAGTCCTAATCTTGATGGAACGACGATCAATAACCGAACCTATCATCAGTTGATCGAACGGCCCGATGTAACTGCGACCGACCCGATCAAAAACCTGCGATTTTACAATCAGGCGGACTACGGAGTGATCATCACCCCGGGTCCGAAAGGCCCCACCGACGAGGTGGTGAATGTTATCCAGCAATCCGTGAAAGCTGATGGAACGTGGGATGGGAATCCGCCGATCGCTCTTACCAACGGGACAATCTACAACAACATCGTCGGTGCTGTCACCACGAGCAAACAATTGCTCCAGGTGATCCAAGACAACCGTGAGAGCGGTGGATTGTCGAATGCATCATCAGCCGCAGGTCAGATTCGGCTAACGACAGTTGACGTCGCTTCTATCTCTAAAAACGTGAATAAGGCGAACTCGACCAATCCGCTTGGGATGATCTACGTGTCGGATACGCTCGCTGCGCCCGGAGACGGGGTCGCCGGAGTGGCAATCTATTACGGCGGCTCTGGCTACAGCAACAGCACTACCGTTACCTTCTCGCCTCCGAGTGGAGGTGGCACTACGGCACGAGGCGTCGCTATTGTTAATACCTCCGGAGCAATAACGGCGATCACCGTTACGAGCCCGGGCAGCGGCTACACTGTTCCTCCAACCGTCACATTGTCAGGCAGCGGATCTTTAGCTGTTGCGACCGCGATCCTAGGTACCAAGCCCGATTCAGTTGTCTTCGGGTCGGTCACTAATTCCGGAAGCGGCTATTCAACTGCACCGTCCGTGACCTTCACTGCGCCAACCGGCGCTGGCGGAATAACCGCCACCGCAACCGCTGTCGTGAGTTCCGGATATTTCGTCGCAATTAGTATCACGAATGCAGGCGGCGGATACATCACAGCTCCTACGATCACCCTTTCGGGAGGCGGCGGGACCGGCGCGGCCGTGACAGCAATCTTAGGTTTGAAGCGCGGGATTCGCGTGATGGGAGCGAACATCAATCCGGTTACCGGCCTTTCAGTCGTGGCGGAGAATCCAGTATATATCCAGGGGGATTATAACACCGGCAATACCTTCAGCAGCCCGCCGCAACCAGGGGCGACGCCAGCGACGACTTCAAGTCCCGCTTCGAATTCAGGCGGCGGCACGACATCGACCGCTTCACCTTTGGTCACGGGTTACAACTGGAAACCGTCGGCGATCGTCGCGGATGCGATTACGCTTCTTTCGAATAACTGGAGTGACGCGACCTCGAACACGCAGCCGCGGACCGGGGCTAAGCACACCACCGTGAACGCTGCGCTCGTAACCGGCATCGTCCCGAGCGACGGAACGACCTACAGTGGTGGCGCTGAGAACTTCGTTCGTTTGCTAGAGAACTGGAGCTCCGCGCGTTTCACCTACTACGGTTCGATGGTGCAGTTGTGGCAAAGCAAACAAGCTACGGCGCCATGGAACTCGGGCACGACCATCTACACGCCTCAAGCGGGTTATAACTGGTTCTACGACATCCATTTTGCGGGCGATCCAAACAACCCGGCCGGGAACGCTTATCCTAACCCGCCGGGTAACTTCCAGCTGGCAGCCTACCTCCAACAGCAGCGGTGGTATCAGGTTTACTAGTAACCAGAAAGAGTCTCAGCGGTCGCCTGTTTCCAGCATAGCGAAGCAGGCGCAGCTTGCGGAGCTCACTAAAGTTACGGAACGCCGCATCGCAGTCGCGATGAGCTACGGCGTGAGAAAAACCTTTCCCGCGCAGGGGTCTTTTACTTGGATCCCGCTAAGAAGGTTCCGCACGTCCACGTAGCCGCCCTTCGGTCTCAGTGTCAAATCGGCGACAAGAAAAGCGCATCCAACCGCGCGCCTGCTCGTTCGTCAGACCCATCGTTCAGGTTAAGTAGCGCGGAGGAGAGCCAAGCGTTTTCGCCGGTGCGGGAACGGTGCCTGCTTATCAAGAGTAGTATGCAGATGGTCGAAAATCATCAGGCAAGGGCTCGTTTGTTGAGCACTGCTGCGTTGCACTACCCAGAGGCACCGGAATCGGGCAATCATTCCACAGCCAAACTGAAGCACGGCAGATTCGTTGGTGGAAATGGCAGCGCGATCTTCATCGGTCTGGGTATCGGAGCAGTGCTGGTAACTGTTCTGACGACCTACTATAAAGGAGCCACCTCGTCCGCCACCCCGCGGGACCTCCGGCAAGTCGAATCGCCGTCCGCCAAGCAGACGCCAGGCGTGACCACGACTGTCCCCAGCCCGCCGGATGTCGAGGCAGCCGCGCCCCGCATTGCGCTTTCGCCGGAAATGTTCAAGGTCACCGCGATCTCGCTCGGTCATCCGCGGCTTGCGGTGATCAACCGCCAGCAGGTCGCAGAAGGCGACTGGATCGACGTTTACACTCCGAACGCGCGCGTTTCGGTGAAGCTGCGCGTGATCAAAATCGCGGATGGAGAAATCGAATTCACGATAGGCAATCAAGTTTTGCGCGTGCCGTTGCAGCACGTGAAGCTCGGCGCGCCACGGAAGCGCTGAACTGCGGGCGGACGAGCGCTCCCATCGCGCGATCAATTTCGCCGTTGAGCCTGCGGCAGAGAAAGCTAGCGAAGTTGTGCAATGACTCGCGGAATGAGTTGCACCGCGCGTTTTTCATGGGTCGAGGTAATCAAGCAGCTGAAGGAAAAACGCATACTGCTGCGTGCTGCGTCCCATCGCGCGCAAGACGTGTGATGGCTCGAGCAATCCGGTCCGGCAGGCGGAGCTGGGGCAGGCTCGCTAAAGGTTTGGACGACGCCGCGCCCGAGCTTTCTGACATCTCAAGGCGTCAGAAACACCTTTCCCGTGTAGGGATCTTTCACTTGGATTCCGCTGGGGAGGTTTCGCACGTCCACGTAACCGCCTTTCGGGGCATACGGGCTCATGACGAAGCCAGGCTTGTCTGGCACCGGCACGCCGTAGGGAATGTCAGAGCGTGTTGGCGGATTCAGGCTGGCTGGTGGCGGCACGCTCGGAGAAGGCGATTCCTCGGGGCGGGCGCTGGGAGAAGGCAATTCCCGGGGGCGAGCCTCCGGTCGCGCAGCGTGGCTGGGAGGGGTTACGGCTGAAGTCGCTGGCTGCGGGCTGGCAGCGGGCGCGCTGAATTCGGAGCGTAACGGCGAGTCCACAGCGGCCGTGCGCGCAGACGACTCGGTCGGGCGGGAAACCGCCTTACGCGATTGGCGCGTCTGCCGACGTTGCGGATGGGTGATGGAGTGCCCGGCGGCCTTCAGCCAGTCAATTGGCCCCGCATCGGCAGTAAATCCGAGGTTCAGCCCTAAGAGTAAAAGCCCGAGAATTAAAGAAAGTCTAAGCGAGGGGTTCATATTGTTTCTTGCGCGAGGAAAGGGTCTCCAACTTCAAACGAATGACGGGTGGCCAACGGGTGCAACCAACGACTGGTTCGGTGCATCAAATCAGATTAGGTGCGAGCATACGGATTAAGCGCGCACTGATTTTAGGCGGGAGTCATTTCCCGCAGCCGGGTTATTACCTGCT
>JBBSHP010000416.1:0-5063 GCA_038232555.1 Bryobacterales bacterium | reverse complement strand
ACTCTGGGTGTGGGCAAGCCCCGGCGGTTACAGGGGCTTTATCTACAGCTATATATTCTGTTAATACGCCTTTACTTGTGGCTCAGAAATACGTCCAGAGAGACAGGGCAAGCATCGGAGCACATTGTGCCGCAAAGCTCCGTTGGAACCGATGCCGCCGCTGACAGGTTCGACGAATTTCAGGTGACTCCCCTTCGTCTCACCGTCTGAAAACACTCACTTCTGCCACGGGCTGCTAGGTAACGCGCCTCTTGTCGTCCTGTCCGCAAAACAGGCATCGAAGGAGAATTACCCAGCGGCTGAGCCGTCCGGCGTGCGGCTTGTTCGGCTAGGCCAGTCGGCGGCCTTTCCAGCGGGCGCCTTTGGCGCGTTCCTTAGCAGCTTGAGCCTCTTTACCACGCGTCGCCGTTAGATCCTGCCTCGGCCTCAGTTGCCGCCCAGCGTAACTTTGAGGCGCTCGGGACCGAAGCATCGTATATGAGTACTCATCGACTGGCTTCGCTACAGTTTGCACTAACCATCAGCAACGTAATCGCGCTATTCGCGGCGCTTCCGCTCGTGGCTGCTGAGCGTGAGCGAGGAACTCCAGTTTTAGCAGAGCTTTTTACTTCCGAGGGATGCTCGAGCTGTCCGCCCGCCGATGCTCTGCTCGCCAAGCTCGATCAACAATTATTCCCAGGCGTCACAGTTATCGTTCTGAGCGAACACGTCGATTATTGGAACCGCATTGGGTGGACGGATCCGTTTTCGTCTCCGCAAGCAAGCGCCAGGCAGGCCTCATACGCGAGAAAACTCGGCCTGGACTCATCCTATACGCCACAAATTGTCATCGATGGACACGACCAGTTCGTCGGCAGCGATGCTCACGCGATTCAGGGCGCTCTTAAGCGTTCCGCGGCGAATTCTAAACTCCCTTTCCATATCGCCTCGGCGCAGCAAGACGGAGGAAACCTCGCCATTCATTTGCAGATGGACAGGCTGCCCGAGAGCAGTTCCTTCAAGACGGGCGAAATCTGGGTAGCGCTGGCCGGCAATCGCGAAACCTCGAAGGTCATTCGCGGGGAGAATTCCGGAAAGACGCTCGATCATGTTGCGGTGGTGCGCAGCTTATCGAAGGTGGGCGTCGTAACCGGGCGCGACGAGTTCACTCAGACGGTACGGTTGCCTTATGAAGGCCGGGGGACGGACATGCGGATCATAGCATTTTTACAGCAGGCAGGTTTCGGTAAAGTGCTGGGAGCGGACGTGTTTGAGTTGCCTGCGTCGCGATAGTATCCTCGGCGATAATCGGGAGGATGAGTGCTTCGGACTCCCCCGATCTGGAGACGCTTATGGTGAGGTACCAGAACGCGGAGGAGGAAGCCGTCACTGCACTCATCCGCCAGGTAAGCCCTCGGTTGCACCGGTTCTTTTTGGCTCAGGTTGTAAGCCGTCGGTATGCGGACGACCTTCTGCAGGAAACCTGGCTAAGGGTTCACGCCGCGCGCCACACCTATCGGCCTGGGGAACCGCTCCTGCCTTGGCTATACGCGATCGCTCGTCATGTTCGAGTGGACGGCTACCGAAAAGCGCATCGAGTGGAAAGCCGTGAGCAACAGGTCGAAGTCATGCCGGAGATCGGACGGTCGGCGGGAGGACCGTCGACTGAGCGAGGCCCGGACCTGGATGCTTTGTTGAGCGAACTGCCGGCCAGCCAGCGAGAGGTAATCACGATGCTCAAGGTTGCGGGTATGACTTTGGATGAGGTAGCCCGGGCGACGTCGTCCAGCATCGGATCGGTCAAACAAAAGGCGCATCGAGGTTATCAAAGACTGGGAGAGATGTTGGCGACCCTGGGATTTCGCGGGGCCGGAGCGAGGGACGCCGGTGACGTGTAGAGAAGTCGACGCCATCCTGATTGATAGCGGGAACAGCGCGCCTCTATTGGAGTCCGAAGCCGCTGCTCATGTGCACTCGTGTGAAAGGTGCCGGCGCATGGGCGTCTTGATGGAAGGGACGGAGTCTGCCGGTGAATTCGACCCGAAGGTTCTCGAAATGATTGGAGCCCGTTTGCTGCCGGTGTTGAAGCCCGTTCGTCCGCTGGCGCCGACATGGGTGTGGATCGGCGCTTTTGTGCTGCTGGCGGCCGCGATTGCGGTAATCGGCGCGTCGGTGCTGGGTATGCATGGTTTTTGGGCCGCAACATGGCGGGAAAGAACGGTAATTCTATCCGCAATCGGTCTAGGCGCTTTCGCAGCCGCCGCGATTGTTGCTCGCGAGATGAGTCCCGGTAAGAAACAACAAATGAGTGCCGGGGCGGTGCTGACCGGAAGCGTCGTTTTGATATTG
The DNA here is from genome assembly GCA_038232555.1 of Bryobacterales bacterium. Lineage (GTDB taxonomy): Bacteria > Acidobacteriota > Terriglobia > Bryobacterales > Bryobacteraceae > JBBSHP01. The sequence continues at coordinate 2,735 of JBBSHP010000416.1, read as the reverse complement.
TTGGGATTTAGTACGCTGTTTCGGAATGATGGCATCGCGGACTTCGTTCATTCCGGCATCCCATGCCTCGCGAGCGGCTTGTGTTTTGCGGCTGGGACAGCTCTCTTGGTTGCGCTACTCATGCGCAGCGGCGTTATTCTCGACCAGGCCAGCGCGGGTATGGCTGTTGGAACCCTCGCGGGATGGGCGGGCCTATGTCTGCTCGAACTGCATTGCACGAATCTGAACGCCGCGCATCTCATCGTTTGGCACGCGGCAGTGCTCGCAGTGAGCGGCACGGCGGGCTGGCTGATCGGTCATACGATCAAGCCCGGCTACACGATCAAACCCGCTTGATAAATCGGAGGGAAACGGAATTCATGCAATACCGCAGGTTAGTCGGCGCGGGTCCGTCATCGAACACGTGACCCAAGTGCGCATCGCACTTGCGGCAGAGCACCTCGGACCGCTCCATGAATAGGCTGGTGTCCTTGTTGACCCGGATGTTCTCGGGAGCGATAGGCGCCCAAAAGCTTGGCCATCCGGTACCAGACTCGAACTTCTCCTCGGAACGGAACAGCGCATTGCCGCAGCACACACAGCGATACAGGCCCGGATCGTGAGTGTCTGCGTATCGTCCCGTAAACGGTCGCTCGGTTCCCTTCCGCCGTGCGACGGCAAACTCTTCAGGCGAGAGTTGCTGCCGCCATTCAGCCTCAGACTTCACGATCTTTTTCACTGACACGATGCCTTTGCGCTCGCCCTTGTCGGTATAGATCACGAGCTTGACGTCGGCTCCCGATCCATTGAGCTCGGCGTCCGGAACGGAACTCTCTTTTTTGGAGGACAGGGCTACCAGTCCCGTAAACGCGAAGGGCATGATGAGGAACGCCCGGCGGGGAATCCCATTTGCGTGCAATATTTGAAAGGGTTTCATAGTAGACACGAATGCGGCCAGATTTGTTACTTCTTGTCCATCTTGTCCATCTTGTCGGTGGACATCTTATCGCTCGACATTTTACCGTCGCTCTTCTTCATCTTCTTGTGCTTCTTGGTCTTGGACATTTTGCCGGAACTGGAGTCGGACATTTTGTCTTTATCCATCTTGTCCATCTTCTCCTGGGCGAAGCCCGGCGCAACCGCGAGTAATGCGGCCGCGAAAGTGAGCGCGATTGTCTTCTTCATGTTGTATTTCTCCTTGATTGTTTCAGTGTTGCTATCAGTGCTGTTGCTAAAATCCGGCGTACCAGTCGTAACCCCGCTCCGCCCAATAATCGCGCGGACGGGTTGGACTGAACGCAATGGTCCCCAGACGTTTGATGTTCTTTATCCCGTACTTGACCGGGATCACCAACCTCAACGGTGCTCCATGCTCCGGGGTAAGAGGCTTGCCGTTCATCTCGTAACAGAGCAGAGTTTGCCGATGCATCGCGGACGCCAGATCCAGACCGGTGTAATACTCCCGATCGGGCGTCTCGAATGCGACGTACGAATCAGGATCGGGAGCCTGCGCCGATGCTTGTCCCGCAGCTTGTCCCACGTGTTTTGCGACGAAATCTTTGAACCTGCAGCCACTCCACTGCAGAACGCGGCTCCATCCTTCGATGCACTTGAGCTGCGTGATCATCTCCACTTTCGGCAGCGCCTTAATCTGATCAAGGGCCAATGACAGAGGCTCACCGAGCCCCGTCACGGTCAGCTTCCAGGCGGGGTCGAGGTCATCATCGAGACCGATGTCGCCATTGACACGACCGGTCTCAACGGCACTGAGCGGGAACGTTCGGGTGAGCCGCGTGTCGCGAAAGTAATCTCTGGACAATTGCTCATTCGTGTTGAGCGCCTGACGTAACGGCCAGGAAATTCCGCCTTCAGGCCTGCGCGACCGCAGCCATTCCCAAGCCCCCGCCCCCGCCAGCGTTGCGGCGCCTCCCACCAGCAAACTGCGCCGCGTCTTCCGGCCCATCTCACGTTCGACGGATTGGCCCGACGTGGGCGCGCTCATGGAATCGCCTCATCCGGCGCAGATACTACTTCATAACCCGTAATCATGGATCGAAGATTATTCCAACCTGCTCGCAGTACCTGAGCGATATGCACCACGAAAAACAAAACATACCCGATGGTCAGGATGAAATGTTCCTGGCGGGCCGCCTCATATCCGCCCAACGTTGCGGTCAGCCAGCCGAATTGCACGGGCTTCCAAATCGCGAGGCCTGTGAGCAGCGAGCCCGCGCCCATCAGAATGATGGATGAATAGGCGATTTGCTGAGCGCCATTAAATTTGCGCGGCGGCGGATGCACCTTGCTCAGGTGCAGATCGAACAGCGTGACCTGAATCGCCTCGCGAACCGATCTTCGGTTTGGTACCAGGTAGCGCCACTGTCCGGATAGCGCCGTGTAAGTGACGTAGGCGATACCGTTGAAAGCGAACAGCCACATCAAGAGAAAATGCCAGGCCATTCCTTCGGCCAGGCGCTGCTTGGCCTTCAGCAAGCGGTAAACCCAATCCGGAAAGAACGTAAACAAGGTGAATCGGCCGGCGCCGATGCGGTAAACATCGTTAGCCCAGTAGATCAGCAAGCCGCTCCAGATCATAAGCAGTAGGAGCGGAAAGTTGATCCAGTGAAACCACCGGATGGCGGCCGAATGCTTTGCTTCGAGGCGGTTCATTGATGAGAAGTTTTCACTAAAGCGGGAAATTGTTCTCGCAGCTGCTTCAGTTTCGGAAGGTCATTGTAAACGACGTAGGGGTAGGT